>JAPOYI010000117.1 GCA_026706665.1 Gammaproteobacteria bacterium
CGGTCCCGCTTCATAATGCCTACCTCTCTACGTGCCTATATTTCCAGCGTTCGTTGACGTGGCCCTGCTGTTACCGGACCCCGTTCCGAAGCCAACTCCGGAAGCTGTGCGCGCTCCAAGGCGTGGACCGAGATCACCCAGGGAGCTCCCTTGCAGGCTTGTCGTGCAGGAATTGCACCACGTCGGATCTGACGAAGAACCGTCATCTTGCTGACCCCGAGACGTTCCGCGGCCTCCTGCAGCGTCAACTCCTCGCGCTCCTGGCGTTCACCGTCGCGATAGACGGCGATCCGGCGGTACGTTCTGAACGAGCGCACGCGCGCTTCCGTCCACGGGTTGCTCTTTCCCGTCCGCTTCCCGGCGCGATTGAGGAAGCTCGCGATCGAGCGGTCCGGCATCAGACGAGCCAGTTCCCTGATGAGATCGCCGGTCTCGACATCGGTCGTCCATCGGTGTCGACCGCTACGATTCTTGCGCACCGTAAGCTCGGTGTGGTCGCCGCCTCGCCAGTGCAGCCGCAGCTTGATCTGGTCGCCCTCGACGTTCGCCACCACCTCTACGAGCAGCGCCCGCAGAATGCGCTTCCGGCTCTCCGGGGTCGCTCCCTCATGGTGCCAGACCCGGTCGAGGTCGGCTCCCAGCGCGAGATACTCCTCGCGTTCCTCCCCGCTGAGCGCCTCATGCTCGCGGCTCGCGAACCGCTCCGACACGACCTCTTCTTGTTGCCGCACGGATTCCAGACGTTCATTCCAGCGCCGTTCCAGCTCACCCGCGACAAGTCGATTGTCCGGATCCACGGCGTCGTACTGCCTACGCGCGCGCCGTTCCTCGAAGCGAGCGGCTTCGAGAGCCAGCTCCGCTTGGCGCAGCACCTCACCCGAGGCCCGCTGCCGCTCCTCGATCGCATGCAGAGCCGCGTCGATTCCCAGCGGGCCCAAGACCCGAAGCACAGCTTCTCCCACCGCCCGGTCCACGCGCAGCCCGCCAAACGAAATGCACCGTTCCGTCCCGTGATTGATGTGACCTCCCTGGCACTGGTAGCGCACCGTGTTACCGCCCTTGCCCGGGTAAGTCACATGCAGACTACGGCCGCAGTGTCCGCACCGCAGAAGACCCGCCAGCAACGCCTCGCCCTTGCGGACCGCCCCACGGACGGTCGCCCCGTGGTAGTTCGCGTTGTCAGCTATCAATTGCTGGTTCCTTTCGTACTCGGCCCACGTGATGTAGCCGTCGTGGTGATCGCGGATCAACACCTCCCACTCGCTCCGCGCACGCCGAAGGCCCCTGACCACCCGTTTGCGACCGTCCTCGAGGTAGGTACGACTGCCCGTCCGTCCAAACGCGTACGCACCCGCGTAGATCGGGTTGGTCAGCAAGTGATGGACGGTGTTGTAGACTGGCAACTTCCAGACCGTCCTGCGCTGCGATTGGTCGTACGCGGCCGCCGGTAGCTCGATTCCTTCGTGCCGTAGCCAGAGATGCACCTGCCGGACACTGCCGAACTCGGCGAACTTCCGGAACACGAGCGCGATGGCCTCCTGCACACGCCGGTCCGGATCCACGGCGACCTCGTCGCGCCCGACCCGCACGTAGCCGACCGCCACCGTCATGAACAGCTCGCCACGCCGCGCCTTCCGGCGCAACGCTTCCTCCGAGCGGTGGCGGAGCATCGACAGCTCCATCTCGCTCATCGTACCCTTCATGCCGAGCAACAGGCGGTCGTCCGGCAACCGCGGGTCGTAGACGCTGCTCTCGTCTGCAAGCAGGCAGCCGACCAGACCACAGTAGTCGATCAGGGTATGCCATTCGCGTCCGTTACGCGCCAGCCGGGACGCCTCCAGCGACAGCACCACGCCGACGTCGCTTCGGCACACGGCCGCCAGCAGCCGGTCATAGCCCGGACGCGCCGTTCCCCCGCCCGAATGCCCAAGATCGTCATCGACCACCACCACCTGGCGCCAACCCAGATGGCGCGCGCGATCCCGGAGCGCGTACTGCCGGCCCTGGCTCTCGTGATTGTGCCGGACCTGGCCGGGCGTGGATTGCCGAACGTAAACCCAGGCCGCGCGCGACAGGTGCTCAGGCGTGATCCGATTCATGCTCGTCTCCTGTCCGTGCCCGATCCCGGTTCGTGATCACCTCTGATATCAGAGCGCCGAGCAGCCTGACGAGCTCCTCCCGCCGATTCCCCGTTGGTGGCGGCGCGGGGGCGTCCGGTTCGAACAGGACCGCTTGCCTCGACCTTGGTTGCCATCGCATCGCTGCGTTGTCCCTCCATCGGTTCCGCTTCCGAGGAGAAGCATGCATCGACAACGGCGCGTAACGCCGCGAGCGCCTGTCGCGGCAGCACCGGCACCTCTCGAACGTCCAACGCAGAGGCTTCCGGGCGAGTCATCCACTCGGGAAGGCAGGTGAGGGTCCCGTCCGGTTGGCGGACCACCAGATAGGCCAGGCCTCGCCGCCGTACGACTTCAACTTGAGTGCCCGCGCGGGGGTGAAACCGGTAGTGAACGGTTCTCAGCTCACCTTGATACGTAGCAGTATGTCGCTGGTCTGA
>JAPOYI010000209.1 GCA_026706665.1 Gammaproteobacteria bacterium
GGCGTCGTCGCGCCTCGCCAGGAACCAAAAATCCCTCGCAGCTACACTCGCATATTTGGGCTTGACGGAACACTAGGCCCGTTCGACGCGTTCCGGGCCGCGCTTCATCATGCGACGGGATTGCGCCATGACAGGCCGGAGAAGCGAGCGAAATCGGTGTCGTTCGAGTGCAGTTCCGCCTGATGTTCGATGGCGAGTGCCGCGAGGTGCGCGTCCGTGACCAGGTTGGGGCCAATGGGTCCGTCGAGGAGGCCGGCGAGAATGTCCATGTGCGTCGGCCCGGGCAGCACGATCCTCGCGTTGGGCCGCAAGAGCCACGACTTGCAATGGTCCACGGCCTCCGAGGCGGACATGGGCCTTGCGAGTACGCGCCGATTGGACATGAGCCTGACAAAACCCAGCATCACCACCCACGCTACGGCCACGGGCTCGGGTTGGGAGAGGCACCGTTCCCACCATGCCTTTGCCTCGAGATGGTGGGGAGCATCCTCGTTGTAGGCGTAGACGACGAGATTGATGTCGGGGAGGATCACGCGGACTCGCCGTGAGGCCGTCCCGTAAAGCCTTCGACTTCAAGTTCGTCCACGAGTTGATTGAGCTTCAGTGGATCGATCCCCGGCAGGAATCCGCGGCGGGCCGCAACCACCTTGAACGCTTCCTGGTCGAAGACCGGCTTCTCGCCGGTAGTGAGGCCGTTGCGCAGGACCTCGTTCACCACCGTCTTGAAAGTCTTGCCGCTGGTTCGCGCAAGCGATTTCAAGGCATCGGCAATGTGGTCGTCGATCGTGAGTGTCGTCCGCATGGGAGCATCATAGTGCGAAGACTATAAGGCATCAAGATGCCTCAGGAACGCGGTTTCGCCGATTTGAGCCAGCGCCTGGCCTTGCCCAGTGCCCGTTCTGCAGCCCCGCCGGTGAGAAATTTCTCGGTGACGGTTTCGCGATCCGTGGCGAAGTTCTGCCACAGGGCTTGCGCATAGGGCTTGCCGGACCCAGCCAGGGTCGGATACAGCCCGTGCTCGTCGATGTTGGCAAGGACCGACCGGTAGTGGTCGAGCACGATGCCGTCGAGCAGGGATCCGGCGACCCGCACGCTGGTCAGGGCGCCGCTGCCAAGCCTGGCGACCTTGTCGAGGGAACCGAGGGTCACGGCGCCGGAGATGGCAAGCGGGCTCATGTTCTCGCGTTGCGCGATCGATCGCATGCGCTCCCAGAGTTGCCGTATGTCGTCTTCGGAGAGCATCCGTGAGGGATCGACACCGCGCAGCCGTTCGCGGGTTTGCTGAACGGTCTCTCTCAACCCCTCGGCCGACAGCGGCGGCGTATCGAACGCCGCGGCAGTCTCTTCGCTGGCGCTCGCAGCGGCGTCCAGCAGATCGTCGACATGGTTGATCGCCGACGCGTCTCGGATCACGCCCTGCGCCTCGAGTTCCTCCGCCAGTTCGCGCAGGTAGGCCTTGGATCCGTACGCCAGGTCGCTGACAATGGCGAGGAGCAGCATGGGAGACAGGTGAACCGTCGCGAGGCTGGCCATTTCGATGAAGTTGCCGACGGTCTTGCGCGCGACGTAGTTCTCCACTCGGGCGTCTTCCGAGTGATCCGGACGAGCGACGCCGCCGACGTCTTCCGCGAGAAAGTCGAGCATCTGGCCGACAAAGATCTGGTAGGTCCGGGCATTGCGAAACGTCTGCGGAATGAGCGCCGCGGCGGACTCGCGCAGTGCGCCGCCAATCACTCCGGCGGTGCCGCGCAGCGTCCGCTCGGGCAGCGACACGCCGTACAGCAGGTAATCCCGGATGCTTCGGTTGCTGGGAGGCTCGAGTTGAGCAGGCGCGTCCTGTGCCGGGATGTTTGCCGGGTCCGTTCCCTGGCCCGGGCGACCGGCATTCTCGGGTCGGTCAGTGTCCATCCGCGACAATGTCGGTGGCCGGCGTGTCTATTCCGCCGTTGTAGAGGTAGTCGCGCGTCAGCGGAACGGCATCGTTCCGATGCGCGAGCTGAAGCTGGTACACGACCAGGCGGCCGATCTCGAACGCGGTAGTGCAGACGGTCAGATAGAACTCCCACATGCGGCAGAACCGCTCGCCGTGGCTATTCCGGAACGTCTCGCGGGAAGCCTGGAAGCGGCGGTTCCACTCTCGCAGGGTGGACGCGTAGTGGCGCCGCCACACCTCAACGTCGCTTAAGACCAGGTCGCTGCGCTCGATGGCCCGCACCACCTCGGAGGCGGCGGGAATATAGCCGCCCGGGAAGATGTGGCGCGCGATCCAGGGATTGGTGGGCAGCGGCGGCCCGGTGTGGCCTATCGTGTGGAGCAGCGCTACGCCATCCGGGGCAAGCAGCGTGCGTACCGCGTTGAAGAACCGCCCAAAATTGCGCCGGCCGACGTGTTCGAACATGCCGACGGACACCACGCCGTCGTATTCGCCGCGATGCCGGCGGTAGTCCTGCAGGATGAACTCCACCCGCCCGGACAGGCCCCGCCGTTCGGCTTCCGCGCTGGCAACCCGTACCTGCTCGCTGGAAAGGGTCAGTCCGGTCACCTTGACGTCGCTGTGCTCGGCCAGGTGCATGGCGAGGCTGCCCCAGCCGCTGCCGATGTCGAGCACCCGTGCGCCGGGCCTGAGGTGCAGCTTCTTGCGGATGTGCTCGCTCTTGGCAGCCTGGGCCGCCTCCAGCGTCATGGCCGGCTCGCGGAAGTACGCGCAGGAGTAGTGCATGTTGCGGTCGAGGAAGGCGCGGAACAGCGCCTCGTCCAGGTTGTAGTGATGACGCACGTTGGAGAGGCTCGCCTTCACCGTGTTCCAGGAACCGAAGAGGGTGGCAACGCCTCCCGTCAGGGCCGTCATGCCTCGCCCCGAGACGGCCGACTCCAGATTGGTGCGGAGGATGGTGAGAAGATCGACGAGATCGCCGTCCTCCACGTCCCATTCCCCGTCCATGTAGGTCTCACCGAGGTTCGCTTCGGGGTTCAGGAGAATCCTGCGCATCGTCCGCCGCCGGCGGATGGCCCAGGTGGCCCGGGGACTGCCTTCGCCGAACGCCTGGCGCGCGCCGTCGGGCGTGACCAGGGTCAGCGTGCCACGGCGCAGGTGCTTTTCCAGGAGCTTCGCGAACATTTCCGAGGAGGTTATGGCAGTCGATTTCGTCTAGCAAATGCGGAGGCGCGTCGGCTTGAGTACGACCGCATCGTCAATCGCCTTGGAGCGTTTCCAGCAGGTTGGCGGGAAGGGCGCTTTGGTAGACGGGAATGCCGTGGCGCGCCCGGATGGTCTCGATGGAGTCGCTCCATTCGGACTCCCAGTCGATGTCCATGAAGGCGGGTGAGCGGCGGCCGTGTTGCCAGGCTTCGGCGATGAGCTGCAGCAGCACCGGGACTCCCGCGGGCTGCATGACATGGGAGATCGTCGTCACGGTGGCCAGGAACATGGCGGAGTAGTTGTGGCCGAACTGCGCCAGCTGGAACGCGGAGATGGCGATCTCGTGCGAAGCCGTGGTCTGGTATCCCGCCACCAGGTGCCACACGTCGTGCATCTGCAGGATGCGCGTATTCAGGTACTTCAGCGAGCGGGGCAGCGCGTTGAGCCCGATCGCCTCCCGGTCCAGTACCTCGAGGTCATAGCCCTGGTCGACGACCATGCGGTACAGGGTCTTGCCGAGGCTGTTTTCGTTGCAGGCGCGCAAGCCCTCGAGGTCGGTTCGGCCGGGCACGGGACGAACCAGGGCGGCGCCCGCACCCGGGTGACGCCGGGCGCAGGACTCGGCGATTGCTTCGAAGCTCGGATGTACGGCACTGCCGAGGGCAGCCACGCGGGCGGTGATCGAAGCGGCATCGTAGCCTTGCTTCGCGTCGTCGATCACGGACCAGAATGCGTTCCAGAAATCCGGCGCAAGGGGCGCTTCGGGCAGGTCTTTCGGAATCGGCGGCGATTCTCCCGATCCCAGCCAGGCGGCAGCGATATTGTCGTAGACCGTCTCGATGGCGCCGGGGCAGGAGAACCCGGCCCACGCCATGACGGCGGCGAGTTGGGTTCGGCCGGCCTCGTCACCCGCCCGGGTGGCTTTGACTGCTTTCAGGAGCGCTGTGCCGTCAATGCGGCGGGCCGCATTCTGGAAAGATGCCGATGATGGAGCCTGAACGTCCATGAGGGCGTAAAGTACCAGCGGGATGCACTGGGGGCGACTGAAACTCCGGACAGATGGCGAGCGGCAGCGGGTCACACAACCGATTGCGCGGAGTACGGAGGCTGGTTCTCGCGGCATCCGCGGTCTGTCTCGCGATGACGGCCTTGGCCGAGCTGGAGCTGGAAGAGATTGTTGTCCGCGCCGACGCATCGGTCGCGGCCATGCAGGGGAAAGCGGGCGGCGTGGCCACGGTGGACGCCGGCGCCGTCAGCCTCGCCCGGGCAAGTCACGTGCACGAAGTCATGGTCCGCATCCCAGGTGTATGGATTTCGCGTGGTTCCGGCCAGGAGCACCTGACGGCCATCCGCTCCGGCGTACTGACTGGCTCCGGCGCCTGCGGTGCGTTCCTGTACCTTGAGAACGGCGTGCCGATTCGTCCGCCCGGATTCTGCAACGTCAACAACCTGTTCGAGTTGGTGACGGAGCAGGCGGCTGCCATCGAAGTTGTGCGGGGCCCCGCGAGCGCCCTGTTCGGCGGCAACGCCCTGCACGGTGTCGTCAATGCCGTCACCGCGACCAGCGCCGAGGGTTGGCGGGCAAGCGTCGAGGCAGGTTCGTACCGGTACCTGCGGACGCGGGTCAAGGGGGGCGATGCCGGCTGGCGGCTCGATGCCCTGTCTACATCGTCGGCGGGGTACCGCGACGATACCGGCTACGGCCAGCAGAAGGTGCACCTGGGAGCCGTAAGCGAGGCCGCGGGCTGGGACGTGGCCACCACGTTCACGGCGACGTTGCTGAACCAGGAAACCGGGGGATTCGTGCGTGGATTCAGGGCCTATGACTCGGACGCGAGGCGGACCAATCCGAATCCCGAGGCGTACCGTGACGCCTGGTCGGCGCGCGCCGCGAGTGTCTGGCGTCGCGACCTGGCCTCGTCGACAGCGCTCACGGTGACGCCCCACCTCCGGCGTTCGTCAATGGTGTTCCTGCAGCACTTTCTGCCGGGCCAGCCGCTCGAAGAGAACGGCCAGGACAGCGCCGGTGTGCAGGTCCGCCTCGGGGGCGATGGTGGCTGGCGATGGACCGCGGGCGCGGCACTGGATGCTTTCGATGCGAGGCTGTCCCAGCGCCAGGACGGCCCGACGCGCGGCTCGCCGTTCCTGGTGGCGACCCGGCCGCCGGGCACGCACTACGACTTTCGCGTGCGCGGCCTGACGCTAGCGATGTTCTACGACGCGGGCGTCGGTCTCGGTGCTGGTCTTGAGGCGGTGGCGAGTGCGCGCCTCGAGCGCAATGGCTACGGTTACGACAACCTGCACCTCGACGGCAATACCCGGGACGACGGCAGCGCGTGCGGTTTTGGAGGCTGTCTATATACACGCCCGGCCGACCGTGACGACCGGTACACCAACGCGGCCGGACGCCTGGGCCTCTACTGGTCGCCATCCGGCCGCCTCGGCTTCCACCTGGTGACCGGACGGGGCTTCCGGCCGCCGCAGGCGACGGAACTCTACCGCCTGCAGCGCGGGCAGCTTGTCACCGACCTGGATAGCGAGACCCTGCGGTCGGTGGAGGCCGGAATGCGCGGCGTCGGCGAAAGGCTCGACTACGAAGTGGCCCTGTACGCGCAGACGGCGGAAGACCTCATCTTTCGCGATGCCAATGGTTTCAACGTCAGCGATGGCCGGACCAAGTCGGCGGGCATCGAGTTCGCCATGGCCTGGAATGCGGGCCCGCACACCCTTGATGTCGCCGGCACGCATGCGCGCCACCGCTACGGGTTCACCCGCGATGTCGGCGGCGGCGAGCGCATCATGGACGGCAATGCGGTGGACACCGCGCCCCGATGGATGGGCAGCGCGCGCTGGCGATTTGAAGGGAGCCGCGGCATATCCGAGTTCGAGGCGATCTACTTGGGTTCGTACTTCGCGAACGCGTCCAACAGTGCCCGCTACGATGGCCACAGGCTGCTGAACTGGCGCGGGTCGTGGGAGTTGACGCCCAGGGTGCGGCTGTTCGCGCGCCTGATGAACCTGCTGGACGTCGCCTACGCGGACCGTGCCGACTTCGCCTTCGGAAGCTATCGCTACTTTCCCGGCATGCCGCGTCAGGCGTACGCGGGCATCGAGGTGAAGCTGTTCGATTGAGGAGCGTTGCCTATGCGACGGCCGCCTGCCGGGTCGGCACATCGATGTCCGCGCCGACGCTTGCCAGGCGTCCGGGCACGTTGACGTAGCCGCGTTCGATGAAACGTGTGCCGAAGATCGTGCTCTCGCCGTCGGCGATGAGCGCCGCCAGCAGGTAGGCGAACCCGGCCCGCAGGTCGGGAATCCCGATCTGCCGTCCCGCGAGTGGAGTCGGGCCCTGGACGATGGCGCTGTGCGGGAAATTGCGGTCGGTGAAGCGGCACTCCTTGCCGCCGAGGCAATCCTTGGTCAGGGTGATATTGGTGCCCATCTCGTTCAGCGTGCTGGTGTAGCCGAAGCGCTTTTCGTAGACCGTCTCATGGACTACCGAGACACCCTCCGCCTGGGTCAGGAGCGTCACCATCGGCTGCTGCCAGTCCGTCATGAATCCGGGATGCACGTCCGTCTCGATGTGGATGGGGTCCAGCCGGTCGCGGGCTCGGAAGAAAGTGATGGCCTCGGCGTCCACCTCGAACCCGCCGCCGATTTTTCGCAGCGTGTTGAGGAACGTGATCATGGCAGCCTGGTCGGCGCCTTCGATGCGGATCCGGCCGCCGGTCGCGACGGCCGCCATGGCGAAGGACGCTACCTCGATACGGTCGCGGACGGGATCGTGGCTCGCGCCGGAAAGCCGCTCCACGCCCTCGATGACGATCTTCCGGTCGGTGTCGATCTGAATGAGGGCGCCCATCTTCTGCAGGAAGAGCACGGTATCGACGATCTCCGGTTCCACCGCCGCGTTGTGGATCACCGTGGTCCCTTCCGCCAGGCATGCCGCGAAGATCGCGTTCTCGGTGGCGCCGACGCTGGGGTAGGGGAGCGCCAGCACGGTGCCCCGAAGCCGGTCCGCCCTGGCCGTATAGCCGTCATCGTCCTCGTCGATCTCGGCGCCCATCTTCCGCAGCAGGTCGATGTGGAAGTCGATCGGGCGCTCGCCGATGTTGCAGCCGCCGACCACGGGCACCCGGGCCATGCCCGCCCGGTGGAGCAGGGGAGCGATCAGGAGCACCGGAATCCGGTTGACGCCTGAGTAGCGCTCGCCCACTGCGGTGGACGTGATCTCGGGGGTCGCCATGTCGACGGCGCCGTCTTCGCGCCGGTCGTACGCCGTCCCGATCTCGGCCAGCATGTCGAGGACGACGTCGATTTCCGTGATGTCCGGCACATCGTGCAACCGGCAGGGTTCCCTCGTGAGCAGGGTTGCGACCAGTTGCTTGGTCACCGCGTTTTTCGCGGTCTGGGCGCGAATGCTCCCTCGCAGGGGACGATGTCCGCGTATTCGATACGCGTTGAGATGGGCGTCGGGCACCGATTCGGGGTCGGCCGGGAACAAGTGCGTGATTTAAATGGATAACCGCGTCGAATGAAAGTGGGAAAAGGGGAGTGAAAAGGGAGATCTCAAAGCGTGCCCGCGCAGGCCGGATGCGGCGGGGTATCGGGGCTTGTAGCGCAACGTTCGCGTCCGGCGGCGAAGGTATACTCACCGGAATTCATCGGGAACAGCCACGCAAGGCGTGGCGGCGCTCGGCAATGGACAACCAGGCCAAGGCCATATACGCGCTGTACGCGATAAGCGTGGCGGTGGGCGTGACAGCCATCGTCGGCGTCGTACTCGCATACATGGCGCGCGAGGACGCGCCCAACTGGCTGGCAAGCCACTACCGCTTCCAGATTCGTACCTTCTGGCTCCTGCTCCTGTTCTCGCTCATCGGAGGGGTGCTGACGATCGTCCTGATCGGGTATCTCGTGCTGGTGGCGACCGCGGTGTGGCTGATCGTGCGCTGCGTCACGGGCTGGCGCCACCTGGACCGCCGCGAACCGGTCGAAAACGTGGAGACGTGGCTGTTCTGATGCGTGTGCCGCCGTTGCAATGTCAACGGCAGTTGATCGAAGCCCGGGCCGATGGGATCTGGGAAACACACTTCCCGATCTATTTCCATGTTTCTGTAATGCACGACCGGCTCGGTGAGACTGACTTTCTTCAAGAGTATTTTCTCCTCAGATGTAAGCCACGCTCAAATCGATAGCACTTAATCGCTCCAGTCATACGTAGCTATCTTGGCTTTGATATGAGGAGGAAATACGATGATCAAGCTCCTTTCGTCAGAGTTCGCCCATTTCTCAACAGAGTCTTCCAAGATTGACAAGTAGGTTCGCACCGAGTCGGAATCGCCTTCAAGAGGGAGGTCTTCATGCCTGATTACAACATCTCCTTCGGGCAACCACTCAAAGTCACACAAGCAGTCCCAAAGGGCATCCCAGTTGATTCCATAGTAGCCAGGAAAATCCAGGGCACTTCCTAACACCTCAAGTAACTCCCGTTTGGAGCCAAGTCCAGAAGGCACTTGCCCTATTAGAACTGCGGATCCAGACCAGCGACCAAAACAAAACGGGACCCTATCCATATTCGTGTCCATTAGTTCAATGGAATGAACGATTCGTAGTGGTCGGGTGTATAGTAAAGTTCGCCAGCATCGCCACGAACGATTCGCTGCGGCCCCGCACCTGATATGCCGGGAGTCGGGTGAACAAATTCTTGGTAGTAGCCTGGCGGTCTCGTTGGTAGTAGCCCCTCCTCGTTCCGAAACACATTTCTAGACCACGGAGAAGAAGATGTCCACCCACTGGAAGCGGTGCGTCGACACCACGCTCGCCAGGCCGAAGCCGCCGCCGGACGCGCCCTGTCCCTGGCACAGGAGGCCGCCGACGCCGCAGCCGACGGGCCTTTGCGACAGCCCGCTCGGGTCGACGTAGCTCATCGGGCTGTTCGACACGTAGCTGTAGCCGTTCCACGACTGCGCCGAGCCCGGGTTCCCCACCAGCGGGTCCGGGCTCAGGAACCGCCCCAGCGTCGGGTCGTACACCCGCCCCCCGCGATGGATGAATCCCGTCCGGTCCAGGTGCTCGTGGCCCGTGTGCCCGCGCGTGCGCGGATCGGAGGAGCCCGCCAGCGCCAATACCTCGGACTCCGCCAGGGCCGCCGTCCAGTCCGCCTTGCGCCGACCGCCGAACGGGTCGTGGGCCAGCTCCCGCTCGCGCGATCCCGCCGCGTTCGTTGCGGCCTCCACCGATCCCAGGTGGTCCTTGTGCAGGTAGTCGACGTACTCCGCCGTCCTCGTCTTCCTGGTGCCGTCGTCGGCAGTCGCGACCGACGCGGTCTTCGCGTGCCGCACCCCGTCCGCCACCCGCGCCTGCATGATGGAAGTATGGTCCGCCCCCGAATGCGGCAGCAGCTCCTCGAACGCGCCGACGTAGTAGGTGTTCTCCGCGCGCAGGGTCTCCCCGCCATGTGCGAGGTCTTGCGGTGGTAGCGGGCGCCGTCCGGGCCGTGCGCGAACTCGTCCCGCGCCGTCGGCGTGGCGTCGGTCCTGCTGCTCCCGACGGTGATCCGCTTCGGCAGGTTGCGGCCGTTCCAGTCGATGTATTTGTCGTCTACGCAGGTCGAGGAGGTGCAGTCGTACTTCGTGAGGTTGCCGTCCGCGTCGTGGCTGAACGCGTGCGCCTCGCCGCCGATGGTCGCGCTCGCCAGCCGATTCGGCTTCGACGCGTCGTAGCCGTACGCCGTCACGTCGATATCCGCCCCGACGGAGCTGGTCTTCGTCTTCAGGTTGCCGTTCGCGTCGTAGGTCTGGGTCAATGTCCGGGTCGCTGTGGCGCTGTTGTTCAGCTTCGTCGTCGCCGTCGTGAGCCGGCCCAGCGGGTCGTAAGCGAACTCCTCCAGCTTGGCGTTGTTCCCGCCGATGTGGCTCGCCCGGCTCGCGAGCAGGCCGTCGCTGCGCCACGCGTAGGCGCTGTCCTGGATCTTCGCGCCGCCGCGCGCCGCCCGACCTGTCCAAAAAAGCGGGACCACCTCACGGATGGTAGCCCCAACCGCACCAATGGATCAGACCGAAATCATCAAGATTCTGTCAAACCAACTAATCTTTCCGCTACCCATTCAGTCTTCGGCCTGTTTCCACGAAGTCCCATATGTTCAGTTTCAAGCCACCAGAGATATTCGAAGACCTCGCGCGTTGACTTTCTGTAGATTAGTAATCTATGTATCTCCGGAATATAAGAATCATATTCATCCTGCGCCCCAGAAAAGTGGCCTACGCCAATCGGGTCCCATTCCTTCAGCAGAATACAACGTAGGACGTCATGAAGGGGTCTCTCGCGTTCTAAGTTGTTCGACACTATGGTATTCACCTAATCACAGTCACAACACGACCTGTATCCGAATTCATTATAACGCGGAGATCATTTCCGGCATCGTAGAATCCCGTCGTCCCCGGTTGGGTCGGAAACCTGCCCCCTGAGTTAATTGCACTTTCGACAACAGATGGTGTGACTCCGCGGTTTTGCATCTGGTCTAACGCGTGTGCGGAAAATTCTCGGTCGTTGATTGTGGTGGGTTGATTCCGCCTCGTTTGGTAAGGAGCATTCTCGAGTTCCAACCCTTTAGAACCTCTGAAACCAGTTGCTTCCGCCCCCGAATGCGGCAGCAGCTCCTCGAACGCGCCGAGGTAGTAGGTGTTCTCCGTGCGCAGGGTCTCCCCGTCCATGTAGGACGTCTTGCGGCGGTAGCGGGCGCCGTCCGGGCCGTGCGCGAACTCGTCCCGAGACGTCGGCGTCTCATCGGTCCTGCTCCCTCCAACCGTGATCCGCTCCGGCAGGTTGCGGCCGTTGCCCCCCGCGTCGTACGCGTAGCTCAATGATCGCTTCGAGACGCCGCCCAGCTTGGTTTCCGCCTTCGTCAGGCGGCCCAGCGGGTTGTAGGCCAACTCCTCCAGCTTGGCGTTGTTCCCGCCGATGTGGCTCGCCCGGCTCTCCTGGAGCTTCGCGCCCTCGCGCGCCACCGTGTCGATGTCCGTCCGCCCGGCCCGTCTTCGGGCCGAAGACGCGCGTCGTCGCCGCGCTTACGAGTTGACTATTCCCGGCACCCGGAGCTTCTCAAATAGAAAACGGTCGCCTTGCTTCCGATAATCGACGGAAATCAGGTGGTCCGGATACCGACGCGACCATGCCTCGCCGATAAGATAGCGCGTACCATCCACAAGAATCACGATCTCCGGCGGACTTCCCTCTGCCCGGCAGATCAGGAATGGCAGCGCTTCCCAAGTTTCACGGCCGTCTTCCTCGATGAACACCCTCGGTTTGTACTCCGGCAACCCGCCTGGGAGACGCGGTTCTTCTATCCAGCCAGTCAATCCTAAGGATGCCTTGAACCTCACCTCGGACACCCCGTCCCGCCACATTTCGAGGTGAGCCAGATCGATTCTGCCATCAATCCCGCCCGAAAGCCGACGATACTCGTCCAAGCAGAGATCGACGACCGCGCGGCCATCCAGCTCCTGCAACCTCACCAGTCCGCGAATCTGATCTTCCGTAAAATCGCGTGCGTATGCATTGTCCGACTTCCGAACCGTTTCGGTACGCGGCTGGCGCCCGAACAATTCGAACCCCTCCTCGGCCCGAAAATACCCCATGTCCTCCAGTACTACTGGAGCCTCGGCAGCTGTCTTGATCATGTCTTCGACTCCCGACAACAGTTGCTTTCGGCTCTCGCTCTCGGTAACCGACACCACATCTAGCGCGGGGTTTCTCAGCACTGTGCAAACGGCCACTGACCGGTAGTCGTCGGATCGCCACGGAAAGGAAATGTAGTCGTGTTTCCCCCGCGTGAGCGCCACGACCAATTTTCGTCGCGACACTTCGACGTAAGCATGGTCTATTTCGGCATCAAGGCTGCCGTTCGTGAGTTGGTTGACCGTCTCCAGACACTTCCCGATCACTGCCTCCGCGAGATCTCGACTGACGGCATCGTCGGCTCCAGTGCGCCCCAAGGGTGCGCATCCAGCTATGATCGCAAGGGACGACGCAATCACCAGCGATTTCACGGGACGATCCTCGTGGGCTTCGTTCCTCCTCTGCCGGTAGTCGGACACTTTCCCACTTCGCAGATGCCAACCGAAACGGGGCCGTCCGGGCCGACCACTCCGAGGTACAACGGTTGCCCGCTGATATTGACCCACTCCGCATCGCCGCCCTTCGGGTCGTATTGCGCATTGTGGAACGGGTTGCTGAAAACAAGGTCCCCGCTGGTATGGGTATGGTACCCCGTATGCTCCGTGTTGACTTCAACATACTCTGGTTCGCCGATAGTCGGCATCGTGTATCGGAACCGGCTTTCTAGCACTCTGCCGGTGCGCCTGAAAGTTCGGCCTTCGATTTCATATATGTTCCCGCCCAACTCGAGCCCGTATTTTGCCGAAAGCGGAGCGAGAATATCCAGTACCGCTCTGGCTGCTCGTCAGCGCTGCCGTAGCTATTTTTCGAATCCAAGATTCCGCGTGCGGCAAGCCTACGCAACTCGCGTTCGAGTTCCCCCCTCATGTCTCTGCCCGAAATGTTGGGAACACCAGCCACCGGCACCCGGCGGGTCACCTGCATGCTGTCTTCGCGGTCGATGTGCTCGTAGTACAGCTCCACGAACGGATCCATGAAGTCCCGCCAGCCGTCGAGAACGCCGTCGCCGCCGCCGTAGATCCCGCCGAACACGATCCGCAGGGAGACGAACACGTCCACGTACCGGTAGCGGTACGTCGACACCACGCTCTCCACCCCGAACCCGCCGCCCGCGGCGGCTCCGCCGCGCCGTGCGCCGGATAGCAGCGAGAGCCGAGCATCCCGCGCGCGTTCGCCGGATCGTAGAACCACTGCGCCACCCCGTCCGGATCCTCGCGCTTCGTCGCCCGGTCGAGCGCGTCGTAGCTCGAGGCCGTCGTGCCCTTGCCGTCCGCGCGGCCCGCCAGCTCGCCGAACTTCGTGTCGTAACGGAACGTCGTCGCCGTCGACCCCGCCGCCGCATGCGCGGTCGGCTGGCCCGCGCCGTTGTGGGCGAAGCCAAGGTTGTGACAAACGATGCTCCATCCGGAAAGCGGCCTGTGATTGATTTCCAATCGAAGTGTAGATGAACAGACCAACAACTTCGGACATTTTGGTGATAAGGCCTACATTGGACAAATTCAGATATCTGAATCCAATTCCTTTCGAAAACCCACGTTCGGGACGACATATAGCATCAAATGACGTACTCCTCGCCGCGAATTTTCAATGAATATGCCTCATATCCAGGGTTATTTGCATATGCGATTAAAATATCGCCGGTCTTGAACTTTAATCGAAGAGTTCCATCTCTCTCGCATCTTGCATCGATTATCGATGAGCCAACTACCCGAAGCATGTTCGATTCATTGATTGGGGCTTCATGTATGGACGATCGAGCTACGACTCCCTCAGCATCAAAACGAAAAGGACAAGTCAGGGAGAGTCGATCTCCATTGCTGAACGAAATGTGAACAACATACTGGCCGAACGAAATCATCTCAACAGTATGATCGATCAACTGCGAGATGATTCTTGGCGACGGGGGAGTGTACATGATTCTAGTTGTCAAATGGCCCCATATATCCCCTAGGAAACGGAACATGCGTATCGTGATGGGGTCCAGGTTTCAAAGTGCGGGGATCCAGCCTTTGCCATCCTTGCCCGTCGAATTTCTCTATTTTCCAATAGCCGTACGGATACTGTTCAGTCGGTTTGCCGCGAAATATCCGAGTTCCCTGAGGAATATTCGACGGAGGAAGTTGAGGCGCGTTTGTTGGCGGCTCGAACTTGGGTGTCGGCTTGGCACCTCCCTTTTTGGCCTCCGGTTTCGCTTTTGGCTTGTCGGGGTTCGTTTTCTCGGGCTTGTCACGCACCCGTGTTAGTTTCTTGAGTATCCATGCTCCTATTGCACGTGCTAGGTTCGCCCCACCAACCTTCATGTCAACGAGATCATCGAAACTTGGTCTTCCAATGTCCCCACTCGTTATATTGGGCGTACCAACCACGGGGACCCGGCCAGTCACCCGTACGCTGCCTTCGCGGGCGACGTACTGGTGATGCACCTCCACGAACGGGTCCATGAAGTCCCACCAGCCTTCGAGGACGCCTAGTCCGTTGCCGCCGCCGTATATCCCGCCCCAAACGATCCGCGCGGAGACGAACACGTCCACGTACGAGTAGCGGTGGGTCGAGACCACGCTCTCCACGCCGAGCCCGCCGCCGGCCGCGCCTCCGCCGCCGTCCAGGCACATCACGGGACCGATGTTGCAGCCCGGGCCCGCTTGGACCAGCCCGCTCGGGTCGACGAAGCTCATGGGACTGTTCGACACGTAGGCGTAGCCGTTCCAGGCCTGCGCCGATCCGGGGTCGCCGACCGCCGGGTCCGGGCTCAGGAACCGCCCCAGCGTCGGATCGTACAGCCTTCCGCCGCGATGGATCAGCCCGGTCCCGTCGAGGTGCTCGTGGTCCGTATGGCCCCGCATCCGGGCACCCGGCGAATCGGCCAGATCGTCGATCTCCGATTCCGTCAGCGCCGCCGTCCAGTCAGTCTTGCGCCGGGTTCCGTACGGGTCGTAGGCCCGCGTCCGCGCGGGCTTTCCGGCCGCGTCGGTCGCGATCCCGGGGGATCCCAGGTGGTCCTTGTGGATGTACTCGAAATAGCTGTCCGTGGTCGTCTTCCGCTTGCCGTCGTCGCCGGTCTCCACGGCCGTCGTCTTCACGTGGCGCACGGCGTCCGTCACACGCGACAAGCCGATGGACGCGTGCGCCGCGCCAGTAGGCGGAATCAGCTCCTCGAACCCGTCGACGTAGTAGGTCCGCTCCGTCCGTAGCGCGCCGTCGGCGTCCTTGCGCGTCGCCTTGCTGCGGTAGCGGGCGCCATCGGGGCCGTACGCGAACTCGTCGCGCGCCGCTGGCGCCGCGTCCGTCACGCTGTCGCCCAGCGTGATCCGCACCGGCAGGTTGCGCCCGCTCCACTCGATGTGCAAGTCGTCGCCGCAGGCCGCGGATGCGCAATCGTACTTCGTGATGTTGCCGTCGGCGTCGTGGGCGAACCTGTGGGCCAGGCCCCCGACCGTCGCGCTCTTGAGCCGGTGCGGCTTCGACGCGTCGTAGCCGTAAATGGACACGTCGATGTCCGCCTCGACGGAACTGGTCCTGCTCTTCAGGTTGCCCGCCGCGTCGTAGGCATAGGCGAGCGTCCGCTTCGCCGCGCCGCCGAGCTTCGTCGTCGCCTTCGTCAGGCGGCCCAGCGGGTCGCGGGCGAACTCCTCCTTCCTCGCGTTGTTCCCGCCGATGTGGCTCGCGCGGCTCGCGAGCAAGCCGTCGCTGCGCCACGCGTACGCGTTGTCCTGGATCTTCGCGCCGCCCTTCGCGACCGTCTCGATCCCCGTCGGCAGGCCCGTCTTCGGATCGAAGACGCGCGTCGTCGCCGCGCCGTTGCCGTAGGTCGTCCCGGTCACGTTGCCGTAGGCGTCCATCGCCGTGCGCGTCTCCAGCGCGGCGCCCGCCGAAGAGCCGTTCCGCAAGACCGTCCGGTGGCCCCGCGCGTTGTACTCGTAGTAGGCCGTCAGCCCCGAGGGATGGGCGATGGTCTTGAGCCGACCGTCGGGATAATAGCCGTATTCCCGCTCGTAGGTCCGGGCCGGGTTCCCGCCGATCTTCGTCTCCGCCTTCTTCACGCGCGCGTCGACGCCGTACGTCAACGTCTCCCGGAAGTCCGGCGCCGATAGCCCGTCGCACGACGCCACCGCCGCCGCGCCGTGCGCCCTATAGCAGCGAGAGCCGAGAAAACCCCGCCCGTTCGCCGGGTCCCAGGTCCACTCCGCCACCCCGTCCGGGTCGAAGCGCTTCGTCGCCCGGCCCAGGGCGTCGTATTGCCAGCGCGTCGTTCCCTTGCCGTCCTTGCGGCTCGCCAGCTCCCCGAACTGCGTGTATTCGAAGTCGACCGTGCCGAGGTTCGGACTCGTCGCGCGGTCGCGGAAGCCCGCCGCGTCGTAGCGGAACGTCGTCGCCGACCCCGCCGCCGCGCGCGTCGTCGGCTGGCCCGCCCCGTTGTACGCGATCGTCACCGTCGCCCTGTCCGTCGCGGCGGTCGCGTTCGCGCCCTCGGTGCGGCTCACTAGCTCTCCCATCACGTTGTACAGGCTCACCGTCCGCCGCGTCGCCGCGACCATGCCGTCCGGGCCGATCACGGTCTCCGTCGCCGTCGCCTCGATCCGGTTGCGGTTCGCGCCGTCGACGGCGTACTTCATCTTCGCGACGCTCCCGTCGGGGCGGGTCTCGCTCAGCACGCGCCCCCGGACATCGTAGGCGTACTTGAAATAATGCGCGGTTCCGCCCGTCCTGTAGTGCGGCCGGCTCGACAGCCGCACGCGGCCCCGCGCGTCGTAGACGGTGTCCCGGCGCACCCGCGAGTTCGCCGCGAAACCCTCCGACTCGGTTCGGATCGTGCGGCCCAGCTTGTCCAGGTAGCGCCACGTCGTCGGCCCGATGGTCGAAGTCCGCCTGATCCGCATCACCGGCTGGACCGAATCCGTCCCCGTCGACACCGCCGCGCACGTCGTCGCCGAGCATCTCTCGTAGAAGGTCTCGATCACCGCCCCGTCCGGCGTTTCGCGCCGCTTCTCCCGCCCGAACGCGTCGTAGGCGAGCGTGGTGGCGCGGTTGTTGGCGTCGGTCAACGTCTCGACCAGGCCGAAGCGGGCGTCGTACGTCAGCGCCTCGCTGTGGTTCTCCGCGTTGGTCAGCGTGCCCGGATAGCGGCTGTCGATGAAGTTCGAGGCGCGATCCGCCCGCGAGGTTGCGCCCGAAACCGTGACGCGGGTCACGTTGCCGTCCGCGTCGTAGGCGTAGGTCGTCGTCAACTCGTGCTCGCTGTCGGTCGGAAAGCGCACGGTCTGCCTCGGCCGCATGGTGCTGCCGTGCGGCGCGAAGGTCGTGACCGCGGTCACGTCGGCGGATGAAACTCCGCCGCGGTGGTGCTGCTCCTCGATCCGGCTCGCAAATCCGATCAGCCACTTTCCGCCGGACGCGCGGTTCTGGAACGTCGCGCTGGACACCGTCTTGCGCTGCGGGGAACTCCCGGTCCCGCCGGGCGCCGCGCCCCACGTGGCCGAGGCGCCGCTGGCCGGCGGCGTCAGCGCGTGGTAGACGGTCGCGGTGCTGCTCCCGCTCTTCGGAAACCCCGAAGCCAGCTTCAGCGCGTGCTCCGTCATCGTCGCGCCGGTCTGAACGCCTCCCTCAAAATGGAAGTCGTACACGTCGTCGATCCGCGCCAGCTTCGTCCGCGCCGCCAACGTGCCGCCGTGGCTGATGTTCTCCACCGCGCGCGTCGTCACCCGCTTGTGCATGGGCTTGGCCGTGGAGCTGTACGCGCCGTCGTACTCGTACACCGCGCCGACCTCGCCGTAGTGGGGGAAGTCCATCCGGTAGCGGCGGTACGTAACCACGCCGGTCGCCACGTCCGTCGACCGCGTCGCGTCGAAACCCAGGAATCCCCAGTGCCTGTCGCTCATCCGGTCCTTGCCCTGGTACGCGTAGCTCGTCTCTCGCCAGCCGGATGTCGCCGTCTCGGCATCCACCAGGCCGTTGGCCCGCTTCATCTTCGTCACGACCGCCTTCGTCTCCCGCGGTGAATTCCTGAACCCGGATCGTGTCCGACAGCGACAGGTCGGCGCTCTCGGTCAGGTCGATGTTGCTCACCAGCGTCTCGGCCCGCGCCGGCTCGCCGGCGAGTCCCGTCAGCGTTCCGAGGGCGGCGAGCGCCACCGCGCAGAGGGCGCTTCCCGAACGGCACGAAGGGCGGCACCCGACCGACGGTGGCCGTGCGGCGAGACAGTCGGAGTCGCCGTCGGCCCGCGGAAGAGATTGCCTGATGTTGGCCAGGGAGAATCCGTCAAGATCGGAACCGGTCGCTTCCAACGGTAGCACACAATGGCGCGGAACGACGCTCGCTCCGGTCGCGCCTGTCGGAGTGGTGATTGCAATGTCCCGGCCGGTTCGCTAAATACGACGCCATGAGACCGATTGCGATTGTCCTGTGCGCCGCGTTGTGCGGCTGCGCGTCCCTCATGTCTTCGGTGACCGAAGGGCTGGCGGAGGACATGTCGGACGCGCTGCTCAACACCGAAGACCTTGAGGTTGCGCGCGATGGCTCCGCCGCCTTCCTGATCATGCTCGAGGGATTCCTGCGCAGCAGCCCCGACAGCATCGCCCTGATGCAGGCGGGGGTCACGCTCAATGGCGCCTACGCCACCGCCTTTGTCGACGATGCCGAGCGGCAGCGCCGGTTCGCCGAACGGGCATTCGAACTCGCGCAACGGGCATCCTGCGCCAGGCTGTCCTGGGCCTGTTCGGCGCGCACCGACGGCATCGAGGCCCTCGAAGCCAACCTGCGCACCCTGGACCAGGATGATGTCTCCCTGGCCTATACGCTGGCTTCCGCCTGGGCGGGCTGGATTGCGGCCAATAGCGCAGATTGGGGCGCCGTGGCGGAACTCGGGCGGGCCAAGACGCTCATGACCCGCATCGCCGAGGTGGACGAAACCCACGACAATGCGGGCCCCAGGCTCTATCTCGGCGTAATGGAAACCCTCGCGCCCCCGGCCCTCGGCGGCCGGCCGGAGGTCGGCCGGGTCCACTTCGAGCGCGCCATCGAACTTGCCGGGGGCCGGTCCCTCATGCCCCGGGTGTTCCTGGCCGAATACTATGCGCGGCTCGTGTTCGACCGCGAGCTGCATGACCGCGAGCTCAATGCCGTGCTGCGGGCCGACCCGAAGGTGGACGGGTTGACGCTGGCCAACCGAATCGCGCAGGAGCACGCCCGCGAGTTGCTGGAATCCGCGGATGAGTATTTCTGATCGCGGACGGGGAGGGTGGCTCGGCGCCGTCGTGGCGTTGCTGGTCGCCTTCTCCGTACCCATGCACGCTGCGACCATCAAGTTGGCGACGCTTTCGCCGGACGGTTCCGTGTGGATCACGCTGCTCCGCGAAGCCGGCGTGAAGATAGAACAGGAAACGGCGGGACGCGTACAACTGAAGATCTATCCGGGCGGGGTCATGGGGGACGACCCCACGGTCATGCGCAAGATGCGCATCGGGCAACTGCAGGCGGCGATCCTTACGACGGGCACCTTCGGCAACATCTTTACCGATGCGCAGCTCTACAACCTGCCCATGCAGTTCGCCAGCTTCGAGGAGGTGGACTACGTGCGCGAACGCCTGGACGGCGTGTTGCGGCAGGGACTGGAGGATAACGGGTTCGTCTGCCCGGGCCTCGCCGAGGTGGGCATGGCCTACGCGATGAGCACGCGGCCGGTGCGCTCGATCAGCGATACTTCGGGCATCAGGTTCTGGACTCCCTCGGGCAATGTCGGGGCCGTCAAGGCCGTCACCGCATTCGGCATCTCCCCGGTGCAGCTGGCCATCACGGATGTCCTGACGGGGCTGCAGACAGGTCTGATCGACGCCGTCGCCACGCCGCTGGTGGGCGCCCTCGCGCTGCAGTGGCACAACCAGCTCGACTACATCCTGGACATCCCGTTCATGTACATCTACGCGGTGATGGCGCTGCCGGAACGATCTTTCAGGCGGCTCGGCGACGCCGACCAGGAGGTCGTCCGCCGCCTGCTGGGCGATGCCGTCCGCGCCGCCGACGCGCGCAATCGCGCCGACCACCACGCCGTTCGGGAGGTATTGCAGAGTCAGGGCCTCGAGTTCATCCAGCCATCGGCAGCGGAGGTCCGGGAGTGGCAGGCCCGTGCCCATGCCGCGTCCCTCGACTGGGTGGAGGACGGCATCGTGAGTGCTGCGAACCACGATCTCCTGGCGTCCCACCTGGCCGACTTCCGGAACGCATCTTCCGGGAACAAGCGTGCTGAGTGACGTCGCGCGCGCGCTGCGGCGGATTGAGTCCGGGCTCCTCGTGGCGCTGCTGCTGGCGATGATCGGCGTCGCCGTGTACCAGGTGGTGGCGCGGAACCTGTTCGGCACCGGCCTGACCTGGGGAGACGGAATGGTGCGCGTCGCGTTGCTGTGGGTGACGATGATCGGCGCCATGGCGGCGGGTCCGGATGGACACATCCGGGTGGACGTGGTCGGCCGGTTCGCGAGCGAGCGCATCGCACGCCGGCTGGCGCGAGTCACGAACCTGTTCACGGCGATGCTCTGCTTCGCGCTGGCTTGGTACTCGGTGACGCTGATCGCCTGGGACTACGCCGACGGCACCCCCGGATTCGGTCCAGTGCCCGCCTGGGTCTGCGAACTGGTCATACCGGTCGCGTCCAGCGTGATGGGTCTGCGCTATCTCATCGCCTCGTTGCGGCGGCGGCGGGCGGATGCGGAGACGCAGCCATGATCCTGGCACTCTCCATCGCCATCGTGGCGATGGCGGTCCTTGGGGCGCCGCTGTTCGCCGTCGTGATGGCGGCAGCGATGCTCGGATTTTTCGCTGCGGGAATCGATCTGGCCGTCATACCCATCGAGCTCTACCGCATCGCCGATACGCCGCTGCTGGTGGCGCTGCCGTTCTTCACCTTCGCGGGCTACCTCATGGTGGCGGCGAAGACCTCCGGGCGCCTGATGGACCTGACCCGGGCGCTGTTCGGATGGATGCCTTCCGGGCTGCCCATCGTGGGCTTCGTTGCCTGCGCGATCTTCACAGCGCTGACCGGCGCATCCGGCGTGACGATCGTTGCCCTCGGCGCGCTGCTCCTGCCGATGCTGACGGGCAATGGCTATTCGGAACGATACAGCCTGGGCCTGGTGACGACATCGGGGAGCCTCGGCCTCCTGATCGTGCCGTCGGTGCCCCTGATCCTGTACGGCATCGTCGCCCAGCAGATGGAGGTGGGGGAGCGGTTCACCATCCAGCAGCTGTTTCTCGCGGGATTGCTGCCGGCGCTACTGATGATCGCGCTGCTGTCCGGGTGGACCGCGTTGCGTCATGGCGGCGCGCCCAGGACGCCATTCGAGGCGCGCGCGCTCTGGACGGCGATCAAGGCGGCGCGCTGGGAGCTGCCGCTGCCGTTCGTCGTCCTCGGCGGCATCTACTCCGGCCTGTTCGCCATTTCCGAAGCCGCCGCGATGACCGCGCTCTACGTGCTGGTCGCGGAAGTCTTTCTCTACAAGGAGGTGCCCATCAAACGCCTGGCCGGCATCGTTCGCGAATCCATGGTCATGGTGGGCAGCATCATCCTCATCCTGGGAGTGGCGCTCGCGTTCACGAACTTCCTGATCGATGCCGAAGTGCCGCAGCGCCTGTTCGAGTTCGTCCAGGCGAGCATCAGCAGTCCGCTCACCTTCCTGATCCTGCTCAACATCATCCTGCTGATCCTGGGTGCGGTGCTCGACATCTATTCGGCGGTGATCATCATGGTGCCGCTGCTGCTGCCGGTGGCCGTGGGCTACGGCATCCATCCCGTGCACCTCGGCATCGTCTTCCTGGCAAACCTGCAGATCGGCTACTTCACGCCGCCCATCGGAATGAACCTCTTCATCGCGAGCTACAGGTTCGGCCGGCCGGTGCTCGAACTCTACGCGGCGTGCCTCCCGTTCATGGGCGTGCTGCTGATCGCGCTGCTCCTCATTACCTACGTGCCGTTCCTGTCCCTCTGGTTCCTCTGATCGGGACATAATCCCGCTTCCCGCGAGGGCAACTTCTCACACGAATAGGGGAATTTGTCCGTGTCGCCGCCCGGCCCGGTCATTCCACAATGATCGTCAAGGCGGTAGACGGGGATGGAGTTCGTGGAAGCGCGTGTTTTCCTGGCGCGGCATCGGCCGCGGCTGATCGAATTGGCCAAGGGCGCATCGCCCGACCTGCAGGGGGACGCCGATCTCACCCGGTGGCTCGAACAGGTATACAGGGACTTCGACTCGGTGTCGGACAAGCCCGGCAAACGCGAGTCGCTGCCGGGGGAGGACGTGTTCTGGTGGTGCGTGACGATTCTCGAGGAACTCGAGGAAGTGGCAAACCCCGGCAAGGAAACAGACCCCTACCTGCTCATGATGATCGAGCAACTGAAGGACATGGGTGAGCGACTTGAGCGCAACGAAGCGCTGCCGTCCCGGTTCGGTATCCACTGGTTCGACGAACTGGACGACGAGTGGGGCGACGACGAGATGTTGTTGGACGATCCGAAGTGATCGTTCGGTTGGCCGTACTCCGCCTGCACGAGTTCGAACTCAATGTTTGACAGGAGACCGAACACGGCCAGGCCGGGTCTGTCCGGCAGCCGCAGATGGCCCGCATCGGCTGGCACCTGGTCCCAGGTGGGATCGACGGGGATCCACCAGCCGTCCAGGGCCACTTCGCTCCAGTTGTGCAGTGCAAACGATTCCGATTCGATGTCGTAGGCGAGTCCTGTCACCGTGCGCGCCGCGAATCCGAGCGCGCGTGCCATTGTCGTCAACAGGTTCGCGTACTCTGTGCAGTCGCCGCGGCGGTCGCGCAATATGTTTCCGACGGTGCGGGGCGACGCTTCCTCTGCGTAGTCGATGTAGCCGTTGACGAAGCGCACCAGCGTTTCGATGCGGCCGGCGGGATCGGTCAGTCCGGAGACCGCTTGCCGCGCCAGCCGCTGGATCTCCCGGTCGGTGGCGGGATAGAGAGCGGTCGCCGCCGATAGTGCCTCGATTTCTTCGGGGGCCGCGCGTCGCCAGGCGTTGCGTCGGCTTTCGAGCACGAGGTCGCCCTTCGCGTCGCGCTGCAGCATCGGCCACGCGTCTTCGTCGATCGGGTCCGCAGCTCGGACCCGAAGCAGCAGGCGGGTCAGGTCCCGGGGTGTGTCCAGCGGCCTGTCGATCGTGACATGGTAGCTGCGCGCGCCGGTGCCAGGCTCCCCGCGTCGCCATGCCCGCGCCACCCGGGAAGAGCCTTCGAGGGTCATGTCGAACAGGTTGGCCAGGCTCAGCCGAACCGGCACATGGTCGCCATTCAGTTGAACGGTGGACCGGTCGCGATTCTGGAGGCGATAGCCTGTCTCGTTGCGGCCGATAATCCGCCAGGACTCCTGCTTCAGGGACAGCCGGTCGAAGTCGAGGGACTTCGAGTCGAGTTCGGCGTTGATGGCCTGCTCCCGGTCCAGCCACCTCTCGACCGCGAGGTAGTCATCCATCCGGTATTCCCAGTCGAGGGCCATGACCTGCCCGTTTGCCGACGCTGTCAGGCCCGCCGCGCTCCGCTCGATGCCGACGTGCATCGTATCGTCGGCGGTCTCGTAGCTGTGTTCGGCGGTCACCAGCGGGTAGGGCGGGAAGGAACCGAAGACACGTGTTTCGGCGATGCGCGTTTCCGGACCCGTGCCGAGCCGGAACACGAGCTCCGAGTCGAAACTGTACCCCGCTCGGGTCATGCGCGCGGCGGAGCGGAAGTGGCCGATGTCCATGCCGTGCAGGCCTACGCTGTACCACCGCTCGGCCTGCAGCCTCTTGGCCACCTGCGCTGTTGGATCGGGCGGGCCGCCGAGCCACGCCGCTGCGGCCACGGCGAGGACGGTGGCAGCGACGAACCCGAGGCGGTACAGGGTGGGCGGCATGCGGCGGATTGTATACGCCGCGACGCGCTCGCCCGACAGGCGCATTGTTTACAATGCCGCCGCGGATCTTTGAGGGATGCTCCGTTGGAAGACCTTCGCGACTTTATTCGTCACCGCGTGCGCCGGGATCTCGCCGACGGCGTCGTTGGCGGCGTGGTAACGCGGTTTCCCCCGGAACCGAACGGCTACCTGACCATCGGCCACGCGAAGTCGATCTGCCTGAATTTCGGGATCGCCCGGGA
>JAPOYI010000222.1 GCA_026706665.1 Gammaproteobacteria bacterium
GTTCCGCTACCGGGCGCACCTGTCTCTGCACGTAGTGCTCGCGGTCGAGATCGGCAGTGATGTTGTCGAGCGGCTCGGGGCCGTTCCGGGTCATGACGTACGAGATCAGGCGTCCGGGGTCCGAGCGGGACTTGCGGGCCGCGGCAACGTGCGGCGGGGTATTCGCCGTGTAGTCCTGCAGTCTCTTTCGCAGTCCTTTCCGGTAGACCAGCGACTCGTCGAAGCCGCCGGAGCGCAGGTCGCGCACGACCTGGGCCAGGTAGTCGTCCACCGGCGCATCGGCGAACAGCCGCGCGTACAGTTCCCGCTGCACGGTCTTCGCGAGATCCGTCCAGTCGCGGCGCACCACTTCCATGCCGACGAACTCGACCGTGTCGCCACCGTGGCGCACGCCGGTATAGCGCTTGCGCGCGCCGGCCGAACCGTGGCGCACGGACGGCAGGAACAGCCGCGTGTAGAGCTTCTCGAACTCCAGTTCGAGCCGGCTTTCGACGTTCCACTTTTCGCGCACGTAGTTCGCAATCGCCGCGTTGATCTCCCGCACGAGGTCCTCGCCGCGATGCTGCGCCCCAATGGGTTCGGCGAGGCCGGAAAGGACGAACAGGCTGTCCGTATCGCCGTAAAGGACGTCGAAACCCCGGTCCTCGAACCAGGCCTTGGACCACAGCAGGAAGTGGCGGCTCTGCCCGGTGATCGCGTTCGCGATGGCGGGATTGTGGAACCGGCAGGCGGGCGTTCCGAGGACGCCATAGAAGGAGTTCATGAGTATCTTGATCGCCTGCGAAGCGATGTCGTCGTCAGCGCCTTTCGCCACTTCGCGGGCCTCGGCCAGGCGGTCGAGCATCCGCGGGAGGATCGCGTCGCCGCGGCGAAATGCGGCGCCGGTTACGGTCAGGATCACTTCTTCTCCTGCGCCGGTGCCCGCAACGAACCCGAGCGGGTCGATATTGAACGTGCGCATGACGCTCGGATACAGGCTCTTGAAGTCGAACACCAAGACGTTCCTGTGCAGGCCGGTCTTGGGTTCGAGCACATGGCCGCCCGCCTGGGAGGCCGAGACGCGCGCATCTCCCGATCGCACGGAAGGCGCCACGATGTCGCGCCTGTGTAGTTCTGCCAGGTAGACGAAGTCGAACGAGGCGATGCTGGCGGAGACGCGATCCGGCTGCATACCGGTGAGCCGGCTGCGGGCGAGGGCCAGCGGGACCAGCCGCATCTCTTCGATGATCTCGAGGACGAGACGGGCATCGGTGCGGGCATACAGCGCGAATCCCGGAAGGTCGGTCCGGTACCGGCGGATGATCTCCCCGGCGCGGTCCCGGACATCGCCCTCGACGGCCTTGCCCTCGCCAAGGACGGCGCGGGAGACCGCATCGAGGGAGTAGTCGTCGAAGCGCGCGAACGCGCCGCGCACGAGGTCCATGCCGTCGAGCACGAGGCGTCCCGGAATCGTCGCCTGTCCGCTGCCGAAATAGCCTTGGGCGGGCCGGATCCTCACGTTGCCCGGTTCGCGTCCGAGGTCAAACGGTTGCTTCAACCGGGCGGCGATACGCGACAGGACGCGCAGATCGAAGTCGACGACGTTCCAGCCTGTGAGTAAGTCCGGGTCGATCTCGGCGACGCGGCGGCAGAACGCTGCCAGGGCTTCGCTTTCGTCCACGCAGGCGATGGCGTGATCGGGCATCTGGCGGTCGCTGGAGTCGACGATGTAGACCTCGTCAACGCCGGCGGTGTAAAGCGAAATGGCCAACAGTCTCTGTGCCTTCGGATCGGTCTCGATGTCGAATGACAGGACTCTCGGCTCGACCTCGACCTCGGCGGGCCCAATCTCCGGATCGTCGAATATCCAGTCGACGCCCTCGCCACGCTGGGCGTCTCCCTCGATCTCAAGGCCGCCCCGGATGTTGTGGTCGATGAGGAATCGCACGGCGAAACGGACATCGGCCTCGAAGGTATCGATACCATGGGCGTGCAGGCGGTCGCGAAGGACCGGCGCATCGGGCGGCGTCTGAACATCGATGCGGGTGACGGGTGCGCCAGCGAAGGTTCGCTTCGGCGTCTCGCACTGGCGCGTCGCGCCGAGTTCGCGCGAACGCGCCGCATCCGCCGCCGCGACGTAGAAGCTCGGCGTCCTGCGGTGGTCGCGCACAAGGAAGGTGCCGCCCTCTTCGAGGCGGCCGAACACGTGTACGACGGGGACGCGCTCACGAATCCGGTAGCTCGCCTGGAATATGAAGCCGCGCACGTTCATTGACCGAGCGTCTCTGGGAGCGTAGTGACCGGGGGCGCTCGGTAAATGAACGACGGCTCGGCCGGGCCGAATGCCGAGCCGACAGGCGAGGACTTCGGGGCATTCATGGGCCAATACTAACGCCGACCCGGCCGGCCCGCAGGCTGGTCAGCCCACGCGCGGGCTACGGCCACATATGCGTGCCGCCGCACACCGCGATGGCCTGGCCCGTGATGTAGGCGCTGGCATCGGACGCCAGGAAAACGGCGATGCCCTTCAGGTCGTCGGGTTCGCCGTATCGCCGCAACGGGACATTGGTCTGGGCGTTGCGTTGCGCTTCGGGGTTGTCCCACAGGGCCCTCGCGAAGTCCGTCTTGACGACGCCCGGGCAGATGGCGTTCACCCGCACGCCGGACGGGCCGTATTCGAGCGCGAGATTGCGCACCAGGGCGATGTCCGCAAGTTTCGAGACGGCGTAGGTGCCGAGGTTCGCCGAGGCGGAAAACGCGCCAGTGGAGGCGGTGATCATCATGCTGCCTCCGCCGTTTCCGGCCATGTCGGGCGCAACCATCCGGCACAGCCAATGGTTGGAGCGCACGTTGGTTTCCATGATCTTGTCGAACGCCGAATCCGGAATCTCG
The DNA here is from genome assembly GCA_026706665.1 of Gammaproteobacteria bacterium. Lineage (GTDB taxonomy): Bacteria > Pseudomonadota > Gammaproteobacteria > Pseudomonadales > Azotimanducaceae > VXNE01. The sequence continues at coordinate 2,872 of JAPOYI010000222.1, forward strand.
GACATCGGACCGTAGAAGGGGTTTACGCCGGCGTTGGCGACCAGGATATCGACGGGGCCGAGACGGGCCCGGGTCTCGTCGACGAGCGCTTCCAGTTGATCCTTGTAGCCGACGTTACAGGCGACCGCGATGGCCGACCCCTCGCCGCATTTGCCGTTGATCTGCTCCACCGCCGCTTCGCATTGCTCGATCTTGCGGCTCGACACGACCACCCTGGCGCCGTGCTGCGCCAGCCCCTCCGCCATGCTGAGGCCCATCCCCTTGGATGCGCCCGTCAAGAGCGCAACGCGGCCCGTCAAGTCAAACAGCGAAGTTTCAACGCCCATGGTCGGCTCCAGTTCCGGTCAGGCGGCGTAGGTTACGGCGCACGGACAACGCACCACAAACATTGAGTCCAGAACCGTCAGACGCTCTCAAGGTGGGCCTCGGTCTCCTGGCGCTCTTCCGCACTCAGGGTCCCGTCAAGGGACTTTTCGAGTTCGGCCCTGCGGTTCTCCAATGCGGACACTTCTGACGACTCTTGCACTCCGTGTACAGAAGCCCATGAATACGTCGCGAGCGGCGACGGTGAACAGGTTCCGATCGCCGGTTGCCATGTGCTCTCCCCAGGGCAGGTCTGCTGTCACGCGGCAACCTGACTCCGGTCTGCCAGTTCCAGGAAGGCCCTGGCCAGCTTCGGCCCCGCCCCGGCGTCCTCGTGCTTGAAGAACGCGAATCCGTGGCGCGCCTTTACCTCAACCTCAGCCGCCCGGGCCAGCCACTGCGCGAGCGCGACTTCATCGTAGGACTCCCGGCGCAGGCGAAAGTAGATCCAGTCGGTCGTCGCGAGGACGGCCGGCAACGCCATCTTGCCGTCGTCCGAGACGCATATCGCGGCGCCGTGGCCGCGCAACGCATCCATGACCTCTTCATCGAACCACGAGACGTGGCGGAATTCGAACGCGGCCGGAAGTTCTCTCGGCCACCTGGACAGAAATGTCTCAAGCCGCTCTACGTTCTTGCGCAGGTAGGGAGGCAACTGGAACAGCACGCAGCCCAGCCGGTCTTCGAGCTTCGCGACGCGTTCGGCAAGAAACGCGCCGTCGTCGTCGAGCCTGGCCTGGTGCGTGATCGCCGCGACGCCTTGATGACGAAACGGAAATCTTCCGGAACGGCGTCGCGCCAGCTCTCCAGCACGTGGGTTCGCGGCATCCTGTAGAACGTGTTGTTTATTTCGACCGCGGGCAGTTGCCGGCCGTAGTAGGCCAACATGTCTGCCGGCGTGATCGTCTCCGGGTAGAAGACACCTTTCCATTCCTTGTAGCTGTAGCCGCTGGTGCCCGCAAACCAATGCATGCCCGGGTCCTTAAAGAACGTGACGGACAGAACATAGCAAAGAGGCACGTCGCATCGGTTGCGTTTTTTGGACAGAATTGACCGCCCTTCAGACACGACGATGGACCGCGTAGTGGAAGCAAACATCGCCTGGCAAAGAGACGTGGTGTTCTCCGCCCGTGCGGACAGCGGCCACGAAGTCATCATCGACGGGCCACCTGAACTGGGCGGTACGAACGCCGGGGCGCGGCCGATGGAACTGATGCTCCTGGGCGTCGGAGGGTGCACGGCGTTCGACGTCGTGCACATCCTGCGGCGGGGACGCGCACGGGTGTCCAGGTGCGAGACGCGCGTGACGGCGGAGCGGGCTGAGGCGGACCCGAGAGTCTTCACGGATGTCCACATCCAGTTCACCTTGGCAGGCGAGGGCCTGACGGAGCGCAAGGTCGCGCGCGCCGTGGAGCTTTCCGCGACCAGGTATTGCTCCGCTTCGATCATGCTGCAGCGCGCCGGCGTCACGGTAACGCACGGGTTCGAACTCGAATGACCTCAGGAGGACGGCCACCACCCACGGCGGGGCTGCGCCATGTAGCGCTCTTCGCGCGCAACTTCGAAGCGACCATGCGGTTCTATACCGAGGTCATGGGCATGCGTGTCGAGTGGCAGCCCGACGCCGACAACTGCTACCTCACGAACGGCAACGACAACCTGGCGTTACACCGGGGGACGCGCGAACCGGGAGAGGACCAGAGGCTCGATCACATCGGGTTCATCCTCGACCGGATGGAAGACGTGGACGCGTGGCATGCCTTCCTGGTCGCAAGGGAGGTTGAAATCGTCAATCCTCCGAAGACGCATCGGGACGGCGCGCGCAGTCTTTACTGCAGGGACCCCGAGGGCACCTCCGTGCAGCTCATCCATCACCCGCCGCTGAGCGCCGGGGCGAGTGACGCCAGGTCGGAGCCCTAGGGCGGTCTATTTCTTTGGGGCCGGCGCTATATCCGGTAAGTGGACTCGGTCATGAGCTTCGAGGCCAGGGTCATGGCCTCCCTAACAGGTTCCGGAAACTCCACGCCCCCTTCCCGCCTCGCGTTTTCCCCGTGGCGCGACTCGTCAGCGCGCATCTCCTCAAGGATCGCCCGGCTGCGTTCATCCGATTCGGGCAGATCGCGGATGTGGCTGTCCAGGTGCCGCTTGACCTGGTCTTCCGTGGCCTCGACAAACCCGAGGCTCACCTTGTCACCCAGGACTCCGACCGCGGCACCCAATGCGAATGAAGCCGCGTAGAACACCGGGTCCAGCAGGCTGGGCCGGCCGTCCAGTTCGTCCAGGCGCTCGCGGCACCAGGCGAGATGATCGTTCTCTTCGCCGGCGGCCGTCCTCAACGCGTCCCGCACCTCGGGGTCGCGCGCTGTCAATGCCTGACCCTCGTACAGCGCCTGGGCGCAGATCTCGCCGGCGTGGTTCACGCGCATCAGGCCCGCCGCGTGCCTGCGCTCCGATTCGGTCAGCGAGCCTTCCTCCGCCTCCGGCGCCGGGCGTTCCGCAACGCCCCCGCCGGTCAGCGCGCGCAACGCGCGGTCGAATACGCCGATCAGGTCATCCGTTCCGCTCATGGGTGTCCTCGAGTCGCGTTCTCACCGGATTCCGAGGTTATACCCTCTCTGCGATGTTGCAAAGACTGCGGCAAGGATGGGGCAGCGGCGGCTCGCCGCGCAACAGATTCGTCGCCTTGGCCGACGGCAATGGCTCGCCGTTCAGCGGCACTACTCCGCCATCGGGACCGCAGAGAATCCAAGGCGCGTCAGCGTGATCAGGGCGTAGGCGCGATCGCCTGCCGCGCCGCCGCGAATGGCCACGCGATGGGCTGGATCGAGCCTGCCCGCAGCTTCGCGAAGCGACCCGAGGGGTGTCTCGTCGAGATTCAGCGTTGCCTGGACTTCGCCCGGTGCGTCCGCGAGCGGATATTCGCCGATGAGCGCCCGGACCGAGTCGCCCGGGATCACGAGCACGGCGCAATTACGCCTGACGCGGTATTCGCCTTCGCCTATCTTTCGTCCCGCAAACGCGACGTCTTCGCCGAAGTAGTCGCCCGCCTCGTACGATGACCCGCCGCGCTCGACCGTACCCGACTTGACGAGATAGACCGCGTCTTCGACGGAAAACCGTTCGCCGGTCGTGAAGCGGCGTTCCTCCGCGCTGCGAAGCAGCCTTTGCCAGGAAACTGCGGGCAGCACCTTGATGAGGGGCGATGCGAGCAGTCGATCGAGCCAGGGTTCTACCGGGTCCACGTCCGGCGCCGGAAGTCCGCTCGGCTGGAGCAGAAACTCGATGGGTGCGAGGTCGACGGACAGTACGCACGTGTTGGCGCGGGTCTCGATGGCGATGTCGTCGCCGGGACGGTAGATCTCGCCTTCCACGCGTCGCCGCTTGCCGCCGGGTTCGACCGCTTCCACTGCGCCTTCAAGCAGGTACAGGGTTCGATCCAGGCGCCGGCCACGCCTCAGCAGCCACCGGTTCGCCGGCAACTCGATCAGGCTTGCATGCTTCGACGCGATGGCCAGCGCGTGATCGTCAAGCCGGGCGAAAGGTTCGAAGCGTTTGAGCACGTGCGCGAGCATGGGCACATCTTCTCAAACCCGCGGTCTTTGCTCTGTCAGCCGTTTTCCCGATTTACTGCGCGATATCCGATGTCTTTTCTGTAGTACGCATCCTTCCAGGCGACGGCGCTGGCACGCTCGTATGCCAACGTGCGCGCGGCGCTCACGGAGTCGCCGAGTGCGGTCACGCAGAGGACCCGACCGCCAGCGGTAACGATATCGCCGTCCGATAGCGCGGTGCCGGCATGAAAGACCTTGGTATCCGGCAGGGCATCACCGAGGCCAGCGATGGCATGGCCGCTCTCGTAGGCCAGCGGATAGCCGCCCGCAGCCATGACGACGCCAACGGCAGCCCTCTCGTCCCACTCGAGCGCCACATCCTGGAGAGTGCCCGAAAGCGCTCCGCCGCAAAGTGACACCAGGTCGCTCCTGAGCCGCATCAACACGGGCTGCGCCTCCGGGTCGCCGAAGCGGCAGTTGAACTCGATGACCCGGACCGACCCGTCCGGCATGACCATGAGTCCGGCGTACAGGAATCCCTGGTAGGGCGCGCCGTCGGACGCCATTCCGCGCACGGTGGGATGGATCACCTCGTCCATGATCCGGGCGTGAACTTCCGGCGTGACCACGGGTGCCGGCGAGTAAGCGCCCATTCCCCCGGTGTTTGGACCCCCGTCGCCGTCGTCGCGCTGCTTGTGGTCCTGTGACGTCGCGAATGGGACCACGTTCTCACCGTCCGTGAGGCAGATGAAGCTCGCCTCCTCGCCGTCGAGATATTCCTCGATGACGATCTCGCGCCCGGCATCTCCGAAGCTGTATCCCGCCAACATGCCCTCGGCGGCGTCCAGGGCTTCGTCCTCGTCGAAGGCGACGGTAACGCCTTTCCCCGCAGCCAGCCCGCTTGCCTTGACGACGATGGGCGCGCCGTGCCGGCGGATATGGTCCCGCGCCGATTCAGGTTCGGTGAAGGACTCGTAGCGGGCCGTGGGAATGCCGTGGCGGACGAGGAACTCCTTGGTGAAGACCTTCGATCCCTCAAGCTGCGCGGCCGACTTCGACGGCCCGAAACAGGCAAGGCCGCGTGCGTCGAAATAATCCCGCACGCCATCGACCAGGGGCGCCTCGGGTCCAACGATGGTCAGCGCACAGTCGTTGTTCTCGGCGAAACTGGCCAGCGCGGGGAAGTCGTCGACGCCGATGTCGACATTCTCCGCCTTCGGCTCGGTAGCCGTACCCGCATTGCCGGGCGCGACATAGACGCGCTGGACCGATTCCGACTTCGCCGCCGACCACGCGAGGGCGTGCTCCCGTCCGCCGCTTCCCATGATCAGAACGTTCATCAGTAGCCTCCTTTAATGCGAGGGGTACCCCCTCGCGCTGCTCTTTCTTGCGAGGGGTACCCCTCGCGCTCCCCGGCTGAAGGCTCCTCAGTGCCTGAAATGCCGGATAGAGGTGAATACCATCGCGATGCCATGCTCGTCGGCGGCGGCGATCACCTCGTCATCACGGATCGATCCGCCGGGTTGTATGACCGCGGCGATACCCGACTCGGCGGCGGCGTCGATACCGTCCCGGAACGGGAAGAACGCATCCGACGCCATCACCGCGCCGGCCACCGGGATACCCTCGTCCTCCGCCTTCATCGCCGCGATCCTGGCGCTGACGACCCGACTCATCTGCCCCGCGCCGACACCGACCGTGGCGCCATCACGCGCGAACACGATGGCATTCGATTTCACGAACCATGCAACCCGCCATGCGAACATGAGGTCCAACATCTCCCGCGTCGTGGGAGCGCGCTTTGTCACGGTTTCCATGGCGGCTTCGTCGAGGCACAGGGTATCCGCGTCCTGCACCAGCACACCGCCGCCGACACGCTTGAGATTGAGTTGCCCCAAGATCTCCGGAGAGTCCCCGACTTCCAGCAATCGCAGGTTCTTCCTGGCCTTCGCGGCATGCGCCGCAGCCGTTTCCACCCGCGGCGCCGCCACCACCTCCGCGAACTGCCTGTCCACGATGGTGACGAGGGTTTGCGCATCAAGGGTCCGATTGAAGGCAATGATCCCGCCAAAGGCCGATGTCGGGTCGGTAGCGAATGCGCGGTCGTAGGCGGCGCCGATGTCCTCCGCCACCGCCACTCCACACGGATTGCCGTGCTTGACAATGACGCAGGCTGGATCAATGAACGCCCGGACGCACTCGAGCGCGGCGTCGGTATCCGCCAGGTTGTTGTACGACAGCGCCCGCCCCTGGATCTGCGTCATTCGGGCAAGCGTTCCTTCGGCCGGATTCTCTTCCGCGTAGAAGGCCGCGCGCTGGTGCGGGTTCTCGCCGTAACGAAGCTCGCTCCGCTTCGTGAAGCCGAATGTCAGCGCGTCGGGAAAGCCGTCGATGGCCGCCACCGGGTCGCGGGAGAAATACGAGGCGACCGCAGAGTCGTAGCGCGCCGTGTGGGCAAAGGCCCGGGCGGCGTACCGCGCGCGTTGCGGCAACGTCGAGCCGCCGTTCTCAAGCGCTTCGATGACTTCCGGGTAGTCGCCCGGATTCACTACCGCCAGCACCGCGGCATGGTTCTTGGCGGCCGCGCGCAGCATCGCCGGACCGCCTATGTCGATGTTCTCGATGGCGATCTCACGGGTACAGTCCTCGCGGGCAGTCGTCGCCTCGAACGGATACAGGTTGACCACCACCAGGTCGATGCAAGGAATGTCCCGCTCCTGCATCACTTGCGCGTCACGTTCGCGCCTGCCGAGGATGCCTCCATGCACCCTGGGATGCAGGGTCTTGACCCGGCCTTCCATGATCTCGGGGAAGCCCGTGTAGTCGGCGATTTCCGTCGCCTCGATACCCGCGTCGGCAAGTACCGACCGCGTGCCGCCGGTTGAGATGAGTTCGACACCCAGGCCCGTGAGAGCGCGGGCAAATTCCACGATTCCGGTCTTGTCGGAGACGCTTAACAGCGCCCGTTCGACCTGCAACTTCGCGTTCATACAGGATTGGGGAAAGCGGCAAAGAGCAATAGTAACGCGAGCACCGCCCACCAAGGAATCGACAATGAGGCGCCGCCGGTTGCCAGGAGTGCGGTCGACACGGTTTGAAAAGAACCGATATCGGTGCCACCATCAAGCACTGATATCAGCACCGATGACGCCCATGCGATACGTGACCATGACCGAGTTCAAGCAGCAGGCCAGCCGGATTCTCGACGCGAGGGAACCCGCGGCCATTCTGCGAAACAGCAAGGTGGAGGGGTATTACGTCCCGGTCGAGTCCCTGACCTTCGAGAAGATGGACGACGCGCGGGTGGCGGAACTGACCCAGTCCATCCTCGATCAACGATCGGAAGTGCTTGCCTACCTCGCGAAGCGGTGATTGCGCTTCCAACGGACCAGCAGGTCGCGGACCTCCACGAACAACTGCTCGCACTACACCGCGGGGTACCCGGATCCCGGGCCGGCACGTCGGTCGGCGCCGTCCTCGGCAGGGTTCAGACCAACCTCGCATACCAGTTCGAGAATCCGACCGCGGCACAGGCTGCGGCTTTCGCGGTCTACGCATTCACGGTTGGACACCCGTTCAACGACGCGAACAAACGCACGGCATTGGCTGTGGGCGATCTGATCCTGTTGATGAATGACGAACCCGTCGTGGCAGGTGAATATCAGATGGAGCTTGCCGACCTCGTCATCGAGCTTGCCGCCGGCTACATCGATCAGGACAGCTTCATGGACAGCTATGTCGAGATGCTCGGTCGAGACACCGAACCAGCATAAGGCCAACGCATGCGCCGGTCTCGACCCGCTACACCAGCAGCTTTTCGCTGCGATAGCGCCAGATCGCGAGCAGGCCGAACAGTATGCCGACCGCCGCCGTGCTGGCGGCGGAAATGGCGAGGTAGAGCGAGTCGACCGGATCGCCCTTTACAATGCTCGTGATCAGGAGGTGCTGCGAAAGACTGGGGACCAGCATCAGGGGAGCCGCGGGTTGCATCGGGTTCAGCAGGACCAGGATGATCGGCAGCGTGGGCAGCAGGATGGCGATGCCGGTATAGCTCTGCGCCTCCTTGAAGCTCTTGGTGAACGAGGCCACCGCGTTCAGGAGGCCAGCGCCCAGGATGGCGACGGGAACGAGCACGATGAACGCCATCGCGCACTCTTCCGGGCCGAAGTCCGCATCCATGCTCATCTCGGCAAGCGGCAGATAGTCGATGGCAACGGAGAACGCGGCAATGCCGATGCCCAACGTGGCCGCCATGAAGAACGCAGTCGCCGCGAACTTGCCCGCGACCAGCGCGGCGCGAGAAGCAGGCAACGTGAGCAGCGGTTCGAGCGAACCGCGTTCGCGCTCCCCCGCGGTGGCGTCCACGGCGACATGCACGCCGCCGAGCAGGCAGGAGAAGAGAAGGAAGTAGGTAAACATGCCGAGGAGCACCACCGAGCGCCCCGATGGAGTCGATACGTCATCGGAGAGCACCGCGATCGGACGGGCGATAGAGGGGTCCACGCCCCGCAACTGCAAGCGCAGGGCACCCACCATCCTGCCGTAGCCGCCGAGCGCGTTGCGAACCCGCCGGACCGAGCTTTGGGCCGAAGCGTTTCCGCCGTCGGACACGACCCATACCCGGGCCGCCTTCCCGCTACCCAGCGCGGTCCCGAATCCCTCGTCGATAACCAGCCCGACAGCAGTTTCGCCGCCGCGCACGGATGCGCGCAATGCCTCGCGACTCTCGAAGGCATCCACCTTCAGGTCGATCAGGTGCTGGGCGAGGTGGGCGACAAGGTAGGGTGCTTCGGCCGCGTTCAGAACAGGAATCTCGAGCGTGTCCTCGCCTTCATCCATGGTGCGGTCCACCGTGAAGTTCGTGACGACGACGAACAGCAAGGGACCGAACAGCGCGCCCGAAAGACCTGAAATCACCGCGCGCCTGTCACGCAGCGTGTCGCGGACTTCCTTGGCGAGCACGGTGATGGTCGCGTTCAAACCGGTTCCTCGTCCAGACCGATCACGGCAACGAATGCGTCCTCGAGATCTTCCGAGCCGGTCCCGCGGCGAATCTCTTCGGGCGTTCCCGATATGGCGACGCGCCCGCCGGAGATGATCACGAGGTCGTCGCAGAGCATCGCGACTTCCTGCATGACGTGACTCGAAAACAGGATGCAGCGGCCCTCCCGCCTGAGGTCCCGGATTACGTCCCGCAGTGCACGGGCAGCCACCACGTCGAGACCGTTGGTCGGTTCGTCCAGTATGACTGTCTGCGGTCGATGCACCATGGAACGCGCGAGCGCGACACGGATGCCCTCGCCATGCGAGAAACCCCTGGCGCGCCGGTCCGAGAGGTCGCCGATGTCGAGCCTCTCGATCACGGTGTCGATGGCCCGCTTTGCCTCGCGCCTGCGCAATCCCTGCATCCGGGCGTAGTAGGCGATGTTCTCGCGTCCCGTCAGGTTCGGATACAGCCCCGAAAGATGCGGCAGTGCGCCGATCTGCCGGCGGACTGCCAGAGGCTCGTCGGCAACATCGAAGCCGTCGACCCGGGCGGCGCCGCTGTCGGCCCCGATGACGGTACTCAGCACCCGCAACGTGGTCGACTTGCCCGCGCCGTTGGGCCCGACCAGGCCCGTGACGCGTCCGTCGTCCGCGCGAAAGCTGACGCGGTCCATGGCAACCACGTCCTTGAATCGCTTGGTCAGGCCACGGGCCTCGATCACGGCGGCGGTCCCATCCGGGTGGTGAAGATCGGGAATTCGCCAACCGCCTCGAGGCACGGATCGTCGAAGGCTGCCGGGTCGCCACTGCCGACGAACGCTGCCAACAGCCGGGGGACGCAACCGGTGGCGAGCTGCCCGTGGGCCTGGTGCGGCAGCGTCACGTGCCGGTAGTTGGTCAGACCCTCCACCGACATGTCCGCGTAGGACGGAGGCGTGACCGGGTCGTCTTCGCCGGAAAGCAGAATCACTGGCACCGCGCTTTGCAACGGACTGGCAAAGTCATCGTCCATGTATCCCCTGGGCCACGACTCGCAGATCTTTCCGAGGGCATCGACCTGGAACGGCCCAAGGAAGGTCCTTTCCAGGGCTTCCCGGTCCACCTCCCCCCAGAACGGGATATCCTCCGTACACACGACGGCGAAGTGCATTCCGTAACTGATCGCGCCGTGGATGTTCTCGCTCACCATCAGCAATTGCGTCGCGAGCGGCCCGTAGTCGCCTTCCGCCGCCGCACGCACCACGAAGGGAATCAGGGCCGCCGTCTGCGGCGAATACGCAAGCAGCCGCACCATGCCGGCGGCCAGTTGACCGGTCAGGGCCAGCGTAGTGGGGGCTCCCGTGAGGGGATGCGAGACCTCGATGGCGGGCGGCGACTCTTTCAGGCGGTCAAGGAGTTCGCCGAGCAGTTCCCTGAGGTCGGGGTACTGTTCCGCGCAGGCGGGGCTCTCCGCGCAGCGCGCGATCAACCTGTCCAGCGCGCGTTGCGCATCGATGGCAACACCAGGGCCAAGGGCGAGATTCGGCGGCACCACGCCATCCACGATGACGGTGCGCACGCGTTCCGGATACCGCTTGACATAGTGCTGGGCGACACGCGTACCGTAGGAGATTCCGTAAATGTTGAGCGTCTGGTAGCCGAAGGCCTCGCGTACCGAGTCGAGATCCCGCACCGCCACGCTGGTGGTGAAGAACGCCGGATCGTGATGCAGTCCGTCGACGCATTCGGCACCAAGCCGGCTGAACTCCACTTCGTCGAGAAAGACCTCTTCGCGCTCGAGGTTGCCACAACTCAGGGGAGTGGACGATCCGGTGCCCCGCTGGTCGACGAGCACGATATCGCGCGTTTGCCGGATCCTCCTGAACGCCGCCTCCACCTGCGCATAGAAGATCGTCGATGCCTGCCCCGGGCCACCCGCGATCACCGTGAACGGATCCGGTTCCGGCGTGCCGGCCAGCGCCGAAATCCGCGCCACGAACAACTCCACTCGCTCGCCGGCAGGATCGTCGGGATCCAATGGCACTTCCAATGCGCCACACTCGGCCACCACCTCGGAACGTTCGCCGATCGCGGTCAGGACGCAGGGTTCGAGGTCTATCGCCAAAGGACCCGACGCGCAGAGCAACAGCGCCCCGACAGCGACTGTCCGCGCCGTGGCGGAAAAGGAGTTCAACGGGTTCCTCAAGGTGAGCAGATTGAGCGCAGGATGCTCACCGCAAGCGCGCGCCGCTGTCAAGAATCGCTGCCCGGCCCGTCAGCCGAGGGCTCCGGAAGTTCACAGCCAATGACGCCGCAGGCAAACTCGTAGATGGACCGAAGCTGCGGCTCCGATGCCCATCGGTCGAACCGGTAGGCAAATACCTGTACGACGAGCGCCAGGGCCACGGCGATCATGCCGGCCCAGAGAAGCAGAAGATGGCGCCAGCGCGATCGTTCGCCGGATGGCGCCGGCGAGGCGGGAGGAACATCCGCCGGCTCGTCCACACGCAGCGGACCGGCCACCGGGTCCCCGGTGGACCTCGAGTCGCCCGAGTCGAACAATGCCAGACAAACGCCACACCGCACGCGACCCCCGGCGGCAGCAAGCTGGTCTTCGCGCGCCCGAAACCGCGTATGGCAGCGCGGACACTCTACGATCGGCAGTTCCTGGTTGGACTCGGACACGTTCTCAGATGCGTTCGCCTTGCAGGAGCACCCACTCCTCCAACCTCTTCGGAGCGCGGAACTGGAAGGCCGGATACGCGTGCATCACCTCGCCGACCTGGTCCGGCAGGACACCGCAAAGCACCAGGGCCCCTTCGGAAGCCGCGCAACGGGATAGCCGCGGCGCCAGTTCTACAAGTGTACCGGAGACAATATTCGCCAGGACGATATCGAACGCCCCGGTGATACCTTCCGCCTCGCCTCCGGGCTGACCGCCCCCGTGCCCGAACGTGTCGCTGTGTTCCACGGCGACGGATACGCCGTTGCGGTCCGCATTTGCCCTGGTCGCCGTCAATGCCTGGGGGTCGTGATCGACACCTGCGACGTGTCCCGCACCCAGGAGCTTCGCGGCGATGGCCAGGATGCCGGAACCGCAACCGTAATCCAGCACTGAACGGCCGCCGAGGTCCCGTGCCGCGAGCCACTCGAGACACAGTCGAGTTGTCGGATGACTCCCCGTTCCGAAAGCGAGTCCCGGGTCGAGACGCATGACCACCGGAGCCTTCAGCCCAGGGAGCGCGAGGGTGTCCCTCGCAGGAAAAAGGGGCTTCCCCGACCGGCGACGCGCAAGGAAGTGCCGGCGTTCCCCCCGTCGGCGGATGCGCACTTCGCTGGGCGCCTGTGACGAAGCCAACGAATGGGGAACGGGCACGCCGTAGTCGCCCTCCTGCGTTTCGTCCGGCTCGGAAGGCACGATCGTGAGGCGCCCGAACTTCCTCACGGCGGCAAACCTCCGCCACGCGTTCATCCAGTCCTCTTCCGCCACGAACTCGACTTCCATCCGCTGACCGGGAAAGGCCGAGCGCACCGCGCGAAGATCCACGTCCAGTTCGAACAGTCCGGCGACCCGTACCGCCGACCAGGCGTCAGGATCGGGGACTGCCCACGGCACCGGCTCGAGAACAGGACTATCGCCTTCGTCCAGGTACGTGACCGCCCGAGCGCCAAGGTCGGACAGCTTCTCCCCGATGGTCTCGGCGGCTCGACCCGGTGCACCGATCTCGATGCGGATCCAGGGCATCTCAGGCGGCGCCGGTCAGCGCCCGGGCGGACATCGCCCGGCAGTCCCGGCCGCTATTCCGCATCCAGCATGACCACAGCGGCCCGCACCGCGCAGTCGTAACCGAAGGCCCCCAGGCCCGAAATCACGCCGCGCGCGATATCGGAGAAGTAGGACCTGTGGCGAAAGTCCTCACGCGCGTGCACGTTCGAAAGGTGGACCTCGATGAAGGGAATGTCCACGGCCAGCAGCGCGTCGCGCAGGGCGACGCTGGTATGCGTAAACGCGGCGGGATTGACGACGATGAACTCCACCCCATCGCGCTTCGCCCGCTGCACCGCATCCACCAGGTCGTGCTCGGCGTTGCTCTGGAAAGCGTCCACGACGTGGCCGCGCGCTTCGGCGTACTGCCTCGCGCGGGCGTTGATGTCGTCCAGGGTGTCGGCCCCATAGATGCCCGGCTCCCGCGTGCCCAGCAGGTTCAGGTTGGGGCCGTGCAACAGCAGAATACGCGACATGATGTGTGCGGTTTCCTTATCGCGAGCGACAGCCAAGCGCGCGGGATTCCCATCAATCAGGTTGGCAGCGCGATCATAGCAGTTTGGCCCGAAGGCACCGGTAGGGGCGGATTAGCCGATGAGGAAATCGAGTGCCTTGATCCCTGCGACAGCCAATCCCACCGCAGTATAGAACTTGATGGTCATGCGCAGTTCAAGCTCTTTCATATCGCCCTTGAACTCGGCGCGGACACCATTGATCTTGGCGTCGACTTCGGTGCGGAATCCGTCGATTTCGGTGCGGATTCCGTCGATTTCGGTGCGGATTCCATCGATTTCGGCGCGGATTCCATCAATGTCGGCGCGCAGCAAGCCGATGTCACCCTTTGTGGCCAGTTCACCGGTCAAGGGAATGGCCCGAGCCGCTGCCGTCGCCAGTGCGTCCGAAACTCCGGCACTCCTGAAGGCATCGTAGACTTCCTTGACGATTGCGCTCATGTCGGCCTTGCACCCCGTTAGGGCACGAGGATAACAAACTGACACTCGTAGGCTACCGACCTTTCTCGGCAATTGGCGTGCGCTGTTCGCCCTACAGCACATGAGCGTCGGATCACGCGTACGGTTATTTTCCCGCCCCGATCTTGTGGCTCGCCAGGAACTTCCGCGCCATTCGCAGCATCGACTCCTCACCTGTCAGCCGGACGAGATCTTCGATTTCGACCCAGGCGAGATCGATCGACTCCGGGCTGACACGCAGGGGCCCGGACGACGCCGCGCGGAAAGCGAAGCGCACGTCGTAGTGCAGGTGCGCCGGTTCGCCTTTCGAGGCCGGGATCGTGTGAATGTCGACATCCAGCACCGCCTCGCTGATCGGCTGCACGACCAGGCCCGACTCCTCCCGCGCCTCCCGCAGGGCCACCGCCAGCGTGTCCGGCTCGCCGTCGCTGTGGCCGCCGAGTTGCAGCCACTTGCCGAGTTTGCGGTGGTGCGTCAGCAGTGCTCTTGACCCGTCCGAATCGACCACCCAGGCCGAGCCCGTGACATGGCCGTCGTCAAAGCAGTCGCGCTCGAAACATCGGGGCTGCGTTTCGATAAAGCGGCGCAGGCGCGCGGCGTCGGCCTCGTCGGGATAACACGACCGGTAGGCGTCGATCAGGCGAAGTATCTTCTCGGAGAGCATCACTTGCCGCCTTCCAGGAATCGTCGCGCCCTCCTCTCGATGCGGTCCAGGTCCGCGACCTGGCACTCCCATACGACCATGACGCGCCAGCCGCGCGCGCGCAGGGCCCGCTCGTTCCTCCTGTCGCGCCTCCTGTTGCCCTCCAGTTTTGGAACCCAGTAGGCCAGCCGCGACTTCGGCATTCTCGCGTGCTTGCAGCCGTCGTGCAGGTGCCAGAAGCAGCCGTGCACGAAGATGACGCACGACCTTCCGGGAAATACCAGGTCCGGGGTGCCCGGCAGGTCCGAGCGGTGCAGCCGGTAGCGATAACCGATACCGTGGAGGAGTCTTCGCACCGCCATTTCCGCCTTGCTGTCCCGGTTCCTGATGCGGGACATCAGGGCGCTTCGGGCGGCGGGGCTAAGGGTGTCGACCATCTAGCGCCATGAAATCCGTCGCCCTGGCGGGCGCCGTGTTTCACCTCCGCCCAAGCCCACGGTCTTACCCATCCCACCCGTCCCGGGTCATAACGCCCTCGCGCTCCCCGACCGGGGACCCTCCACATCGAACAGTGCGGCGAGCTGTTCGGTCATTGCGCCGCCGAGTTGCTCCGCGTCGGTGATGGTCACGGCCCGGCGATAGTGATGCGTCACGTCGTGGCCGATGCCGATGGCGATCAGTTCGACGTGCGAGTGGTTCTCGATCTGGTCGATGGCGAATTTCAGGTGCTGTTCGAGGTAGCTGTTGGGATTCACCAGCAGTGTCGAGTTGTCCACCGGCAGCCCGTCCGAGATCACCATCAGCACGCGGCGCTGCTCGGGACGGACGACGAGACGGTTGTGGGCCCAGACAAGCGCTTCGCCGTCGATATTCTCCTTCAGCAACTCCTCGCGCATCATCAGCCCGAGGTTGCGTCGCGTGCGGCGCCACGGATCGTCCGCCCCCTTGTAGACGATGTGCCGCAGATCGTTGAGCCGGCCGGGACTGGCGGGTTTGCCGTTGTTGATCCATTCCTCCCGGGATTGACCGCCGCGCCAGGCCCGCGTGGTGAAGCCGAGTATCTCCACGGACACCGAACACCGTTCCAGCGTGCGTCCCAGGATATCCGCGCACATTGCGGCGATGGTGATCGACCGGCCGCGCATGGAGCCGGAGCTGTCGATCAGCATGGTGACGACCGTGTCGCGGAAGTTGGTTTCCTTTTCCTGCTTGTAGCTGAGCGGGTTCATGGGGTCGACGACGACCTGGGCGAGGCGCGAGGTGTCCAGAATGCCCTCGTCCAGGTCGAACTCCCACGCGCGAAGCTGCTTGGCGAGCAGCCGGCGCTGCAGCCGGTTGGCGAGTTTCGACGTGGCATGCTGCAGCGGTACAAGCTGCTGATCCAGCAGCGTGCGAAGACGGGTGAGTTCCTCCAGGTCGCAGAGGTCTTCGGCACGAATGACTTCATCGAATTCCGTGGTATAGGGCTTGTAGTCGACGTTGATGCGGATCCGGCCCAGTTCGTCGGTCGCGGACCTGGGCGCGTCCTCGTCCTCCGCATCGGCGGCGAGGTCGTCCATGTCCATGTCCTGGTCCATTTCGATGACCGTCGTCTCGCCATCGTCGTCTTCATCGCCGAGCATGTCGTCATCGAGCACGACATCTTCGGTCAGCGCCTCGGAATCCGAGTCCGACGCGTCCTCGATGGACTCCGGATCCGAATCGCCGTCGCCGAGTTCCTGGTCCTCGAACTCCGCCGTCAGGCCCAGGTCACGGAGCATCGAACGGCACTCGTCGGCGTACTCCGCCTGGTCGTGCAGCTTGTCCCGCAACGACTCGAGGTGCCTGCCGGCGCGTTCCTCGACGTAGTCGCGCCAGAAACGCACCACGTTTTCCGCCGACGGTGGCAATTCACGTCCGGTGATCCGCTGCCGCACGATCAATCCCACGGCGACGCTCAACGGCGCTTCCGTCTCGGCGGTGATGGTGTCGAATGCCGCCTGCCGGCACAGCGCCTCCAGCGAGGCATCGAGATTGCGCGCCACGCCTTCCATCCGAAGCGTGCCGATGGAGGCGATGCGCGCATCTTCCACCCACTGGAACATCTCCTGGGCGGGTCCCCCGGTCGGCGCGCGCGCCTGGTGGGTCGCGTCGTCGTGATACCTGAGCTTGAGGGCGAATTCGTCGCTGACGCCGCGCACCGCGTTCAGGTCCTCGTCGGCGCAGCCCACCTTGGGTAACGGCAACTGCACGGTGTGGCCGCGGATCGACGGGTTGCCCTTGCCGAAGCTGATCTCCAGCTCGTCGTTGTCCGCCAGCGCCCGCATCGTCGCCGCCGTCGCCCGTTTGAACGGCTCCAGGGGGCTCTCTTGTTCAGCCATCGGAAAAGCCGGTAAACGATACTTCGGTCACTGCCGCAGCGTCAGACCCTGCGTCGCGTCCCCGATGTCTTCGCCCATGCAACGCTGGTAGTACTCCGCCACCACCGGGCGTTCGAGTTCATCGCACTTGTTCAGGAAGGAAACCCGGAAGCCGAAGGCGATGTCGTTGAAGATATCCGCATTCTCCGCCCAGGTCAGCACCGTCCTCGGCGACATGACGACCGAGATGTCGCCGTTGACGAAACCCTTGCGAGTGAGGTCGGCCACCGAGACCATGCTGGAAACGATGCGTCTGCCGTCGTCGCTCTCCTGCCAGGCCTTTGCCTTGCCGTAGACGATCTCCACCTCCTGGTCGTGCTCCAGGTAGTTCAACGCCGTCACGATGTTCCAGCGGTCCATCTGCCCCTGGTTGATCTGCTGGGTTCCGTGGTAGAGGCCAGTGGCATCGCCCAGTCCAACGGTGTTGGTCGTCGAAAACAGCCGGAACGCCGGGTGTGGACGCACGACGCGGTTCTGGTCGAGCAGGGTGAGCTTGCCCTCGACTTCCAGCACGCGCTGTATGACGAACATGACGTCCGGACGGCCCGCATCGTACTCGTCGAAGCACAGCGCCGTCGGATGCTGCAGTGCCCACGGCAGGATGCCTTCCTTGAAAGCCGTGACCTGCAGGCCGTCTTCGATCACGATGGCGTCCTTGCCGACGAGGTCGATGCGGCTGATGTGGCTATCGAGGTTGACCCGGATGCACGGCCAGTTGAGGCGCGCGGCCACCTGCTCCACGTGCGTCGACTTTCCCGTGCCGTGATACCCCTGGATCATCACCCGGCGGTTGTGGGCGAACCCAGCGAGGATCGCCAGCGTCGTGTCGTGGTCGAACTGGTAGGCGTCGTCGATGTCCGGCACATAGTCGGTGCGCTCGCTGAAGGCAGGCACATTGAGATCCTGGTCCAATCCGAACACGTTGCTCACGTTGACCGTGGTATCCGGCATCATTTCGGGCGACAACCCCGATTCGTGAACATTCATCGGCAACGTGGGTCCTTGGGTTCGGGAGCGCGTATTTAATCACTTCCATGGAACAAACGCTTCCGGGAGCGTCAGCGATCGGGAGCGGTCGTTCCATGGTCGACGAGCGGGGCCCGGAAGTGACAGCGATCAGGGTCGTGACGGCATGGTACGCTGAGCCGCAGGCGCGATTGATGGGAGGACCGACGATGGCTCCGACTTGTTCCTCCCTCAACTTTGGTCTGGGCCAGCCCCTCGACCTTTTGCGTGACACGGTACACCGTTTCGCGAGCACCGAGATTGCCCCCCGAGCCGCCGCGATCGACTCCGATAACGTTTTTCCCCGCGAACTGTGGCCGCAACTCGGGGAACTCGGTCTGCTCGGCATCACTGCCGGGACGGACTGGGGCGGCGCCGGGATGGGCTATCTCGCGCACTGTATCGCGATGGAGGAGATATCGAGGGCTTCGGCGTCCGTGGGGCTCTCCTACGGTGCCCACTCCAACCTCTGCGTCAACCAGATAGAGCGGCACGGGACGCCGGAACAGAAACAGCGCTACCTGCCGGCGCTCATCAGCGGCGAGCACGTCGGGGCGCTCGCCATGAGCGAGGCGGGCGCGGGATCCGACGTGGTGTCCATGCGGCTCGCGGCGCGCAGGGCCGGCGATGTCTACGTGCTGAGCGGCACCAAGATGTGGATCACCAACGGCCCCGACGCGGACACGTACGTGGTCTACGCCAAGACGAAGCCGGACGCCGGCGCACAGGGGATCACGGCATTCATCGTCGAGCGGGAAACGCCGGGCTTCTCTCGGTCGCCCGGCCTCAGCAAACTGGGAATGCGCGGTTCCGGCACCTGCGAACTGGTCTTTGAAGACGCCGAGGTGCCCGCCGCCAATGTCCTGGGTGACGAGAACGGCGGCGTTGGCGTCCTCATGAGCGGCCTCGATTTCGAGCGCGTGGTACTGGCAGCGGGCCCCGTCGGCATCATGCAGGCCTGCCTCGATACGGTCGTCCCCTACGTCCACGACCGCGAGCAGTTTGGCGAACCCATCGGCCGGTTCCAGCTCGTCCAGGCCAAGCTCGCCGACATGTATACGCGCACGAACGCGTGCCGCGCCTATCTCTATGCCGTCGCCGCCGCCTGCGACCGGGGCGAGACCACGCGCAAGGATGCGGCCGGCGCTATCCTGCATTGCGCAGAGACCGCAACCGCCCTCGCCCTCGATGCCATCCAACTACTCGGTGGCAACGGCTATATCGACGAATACCCCACCGGCCGCCTCTTGCGCGATGCGAAGCTCTACGAGATCGGCGCCGGCACGTCTGAGATTCGACGCTGGCTGATCGGTCGCGAGATCTTCGAAGAGTCAGTCTCGTGACGCTGGGTGCCTACGCTTCCTCGATCGCGATCGCCCGCACCCACGTCCCTTCCATGCGCTCGACGTTTAGCGGCAGGCTCATGAAAAAGCACCGATCCCGCTTGAGGTTTTCGATATTGACCAGTGGGTACACGATGGGGATGTTGTTGCCGGTCATCGCCCGGTGCGTCGGGCAGTTGCCGGGTTCGGGATCCAGCTGCCGGGTCTCCCAGCGAATTCCGGGCACTCCCACGCAGAGCGCCTTGATCTTCTTCTCCTCCGCGAGCCAATAGGCGGTATCGCCCTCGATCCAGGGAACGTCGTCGTCCCTGTTGGTGCTGCCCATGATCACGATGTCGCCTTCCCGCACGCTGGACAGGTGCTCCGGCAGGATCGGTTCCCCTTTCAGATGGTCGAGCTGGCAGACACAGGCCTCGCCGTAATAGGTATCCACCGGCATCTCCCAGATTCCTTTCATTCCGTCCGGCAGCTCCGTCCAGTTGTCGTTGTGACCGATACCCAGTTGCACGTGCGAGCCCATGTGACCGCTGACGCCGCCTACGGGCCAGGCCGCAACGGTACCCACATTGCAGGCGACCAGGTGCTCGATGGTGCCGTCCTTTTCGTTGTAGGTCTCCTCGACGATCCAGGGCATGTTGTAGACGTCCCGCCTGCCTTCTTCGACGGTCTGGTCCATGCGGGTCACCCGCGAGACCAGTTCCCAGCTCAGGTCGACGATTCGATGTCCTTCAAGGCTGATCATCATCCGTTCTCCCTATTGTTCCTGTTCCAGGGCGATGGCCCTGATGAAACTGGCTTCCGACTTCACGAACCTGAGCGGCAGGCCGACGTAGAACACCCGGTCCGCGGTCAGCTTGTCGATGTTGACAAGCGGGTGCGCGATGGGGACGTTGGCGCCGAGCAGAAGCCGCCGGATCGGCGAGTTGTCCGGCGCCGGCAGCTTGAGGTCGTATTGCCACTCGATGCCCGGCGCCCCGATGCCAAGCATCTTGATCCTGCGGTCATGGATCAGCCATTCGCAGGTCGCCGCGGACAGCCACGGCTGCTCGAGTCCGGTAAAGGGACTCGTCATCAGCACGATGTCTCCCACCTGGACGTTGGAGAGATGTTCCGGCCTGATCTCCTGGCCCCGCACTTCTCCTTCCCGGCTTCTGACCCTCCATCCTTCGCCAAGGGGATATTCACTCGGGTCGGTGATGGCGCGCGGCTCGAGTTCCTTGAGATTGCAGACGGCCGCCTCTCCCATGAAGGTCGTGAGCGGCATCTCCCACAGCCCTTTCATGTCGTCGGGAACGCCCGCCCAGTGGCTGATGTGGCCCTTGCCGCCCTGCACGTGGGCGCCGTGGTGCGTGGTCATGCGTTCCTGGTGCCAGGCCTCGTCGCCGCCAGGCGGCGCCGAGTACAGGGTGAACAGCGAGTTGTCCCCCGGGAACCTGCCCTCCTGCATCACCCACGGCCTGCCGTTGGGGTCGGTATTGCCTTCCTCCAGCGAGCCATCCACCCGATAGACCCGGGCCTTGAGGCGCGGACTCAGGTCCACCGGCCTGTAACCCTCAAAACTGAACATGGTGCTTCCTCATAGGTTTGCTCTTTGCCGACGCCAATCAGATATAGCGTCCGTAACTCACTTTCCGGGCGCGGTCGAAAAACTCGTCCCACTGCGCGCGGGTCAGACGATCAGGTTCCCCGTATTGACGTGCGAGCAGGTACTGCCGACACATGATCTCAAGACGCTGGGCCAATTCAACCGCCGCCTTCAGGTTTCCCGACCGGCAGATCATGCCGTGGCTGCCCAGGAGGCAGGCGTTTCGGTCCTTCAACGCGGACGCCGCATCGCTGGCAAGTGTCTCGGTGCCGAACGTCGAGTACGGCACGCAGGGCACGTCGTCGCCACCGAAAGATCCCACCAGGTAGTGAAATCCCGGCAGCGCCTGGTTATGACAGGACAGGGCCACGCA
>JAPOYI010000017.1 GCA_026706665.1 Gammaproteobacteria bacterium
CCGAGATCGGACGTGCCACCGCGTTCCTCCCACTGGAGAGGGTGGCACAGCCGACTTTTTATGTAAAGGCATTTCTCAGGCAGGACACTAGCGTTCTCCACCGTCGCACGATGCGCCAAGCAAAGCTGTCCGCGGTGCAGCAGCGATACCGTCCCCGCAGCCCCGGAACGGCGCGAAGCTGCCCGTCCATGCGCCGCCTCGATCCATGCATCTTGGTCACTGCGAGGATCTGTTGGTCGTCTGCCAGCGGGCATTCCGCCAGGGCACGTCTGAGTCTCTGGAACAATCGGGTCGTCTTGCCGGTCCCGGCGTGACCCTCGATGAAGTAGAGGCTCATGGTTCGAGACGGAACACGCCCGAGTCCACGGTGCTGTGACAATCGTCCTTCCGGACAGAGTCACAACCCTCCACTCGTCCCAACGCGGCGAGCGTGACGGCCGTGAGTAGAACTGCGGCGCGGGTCCGGCAACCGGGGAGGCTACCGATGACCGAGGCCACTTCCTCGTAGGCGAGATAGTCGGTCTTCAAACGGCTCGGACCGGTCTTTACCTTGAACAGGCCCATCAGGTCGTCGATGGACGCGAATTCACGGCCAATGCGACCCGGCAGCTCGGACAGCGCAGCCTCGCCCTCACCCTTGAGGATCCAGCCGATCGCGTCCTCCATCGTCCAGTCGTCGCGCCATCTCAGGATGCGCTCCGGCTTCGGGTCGGCTCGCCGGAGCCGCTCGATCTTCTCGGCTCCAGCGTCGTCGCCGTCCACGAGTGGAACCAACCCTCGGCGTAGCATCCGGAGGGCCTCGTAGACGTCGGCCACGGCTCCGTCGTGGGTCGGCACCACGCCGATGACCGTGTCGAAGGCTGGCGTGTGAGCGGTCACGAGGTCGGCTGGAGCGTCACCGGTTTCGAGCGCACCGCTCAACAGCCGAAGCCACTCGTACTCGCTGCGTCCTTCGGGAATAAGCACGGTGTGGTACATCAGCGCCTCGACGACCCGGGCGCGATCGTCGCGAAAGAGCTTGCGTCGCGCGTTGGTCGCGGTCGTGCCCAAGGGCGCTGGCAACATGGGGGTCGCGCAGAGACGCTGGGGGAGGCGATCGAGGATCTGAACCGAGGTCGCCGCGTAGTGGGCGGCGACCCGGGGCGAGTGGGTGGTGCAGATCGTCTGCTCGGCGACAGCAACCGCCTGCGAGATCAAACGGCGCTGCATTCCGGGAGGGACGTGCAGCTCGGGCTCCTCCATCGCGAACAGGAACGGCTTGCCCAGGCGGACCCGTTCTCGACCGAGTTCGAGCAGCAGGATGAAGGTCTGAAGTGAGAGCAGTCCCAGCCCATGCCGCCCGACCGGCAGGGCAACACCGTCCGTGCCGACGTAGTGCGGAACGAGTGCTCGGAGCACCGACTCGGAATCCGTCGCGGTAAGCCGCAGTTGAAAACGCGGTGCGTCGGGCAACAGCCCCGCCAACTGGCGGTTGATGCGGTCCGCCAAAGGTGCAAGGCCCGCCGCGTCCTCGAGCGGCGCGTTGGGCACTCTCAGACGGTCCCGCTCCTCCAGAACGGTCTGCGCCGGGATGCCGCCGATGGTCGCAACCGCCTTGCGGAACAACTCCGAAGCGAAAGATGTGACCGCTTCCAAGGTTCGGCGGGCCGGCAGCACGTAGTAGCCGACATCGTCGAAGAGCCGCAATGGAATCGGCTGGATCGCATCGTCCAGGAACGGATCCCGAACGTCATCGTCATCGTGGAAGTAGCGCAGATGGTCGACCATCAGCTCTTCCAGATCGAACCGGGCCGCAAAGGCAAGCTGGGCGCACAGGGTGGGGGCATGAGGGCCAGGATCCGGCTCGATCCGCCCTGTCGAGGCATCCCACCACTTGGGGACGGCTCGCCCGTCGCGAAACCAGTTGTCGTTGCGGTCCGGGTCGTCACCGTCGAATCCCGCCAAGGTAGCTACGATGCGAATGCGGCTCGTCGCTTCTGGACGACTGCCGTGGAAGTCGTGCTCCGTGAGGTCACGCACCAAGCGGGTGCGGCCGAACACGAGCGATAGCGCGTCGATGATCGTGCTCTTGCCCGCGCCGTTGGGGCCCAACAGCACGTCGTGTTCTCCGAAACGCAAGTCGGCCTCCCGAACGCCGCGGAAACCGCGTATGGAGAGAGCGAGCAACCTCATCGGGAATGAGCCTCCGTCGAGAAAGCGCCGGGTTCCAGAACGTCCACCAGATCTGCGACCACCTGGAGCTCAGCCGCGTCTGCGCCGGTGAGCGTGATCGGCCGGCCCTTGAAGTCAACGGTCTGTGGCGTTCTGGTTCGCACCTCAGGTGGCGGCATGGGCGTCAGAGCTGGACGCCTGCTGCGGTCGAGTGATCCCGCTTCTCCGCCCGCGAGTCCGTTCAGGTCTTGTCTCGCACCCCAGCCTCCGCCAGCTTCGCCCAGCGCGCGGCGGACCGCGCCGCCGCCTCCGCGGCCTCCGAATCCCCACGGGCTCTCGCCCCGTGAGCCCGCCGCTCCCACGCTTCGGCCATGGCC
>JAPOYI010000201.1 GCA_026706665.1 Gammaproteobacteria bacterium
TCGCCGCGTGAAATGCAACCCAACTGTCAACGTCAGCTCCGCTCAAGGAATCTAGGCGGTCTGACACCGATGGTGCATCGGAGCAAAACGGAGAACGTGGTGGATCTCGGTCGCATTGATAGTGGGAGTCTACCGAGGCGCATTGCTCGGTTCGCCCGAGAGGTTGTCCGAATAAAGAAGGCCATTGAGAGGGAAGTCGAAGAGGTGCCTAATGGCTTGCATGGACACAATGAACCGCATCGTCCTACCGTGAACCCGAGCGACGCTTTCACACCAGAATTTGCTGGTACGAGGACTCCCTATTCGTTGCGGGGAGTAATCGAAGCAAATGCCGATCACGGTCTCGTCGTCGACGCCCTGAAGGAGGCCGTTGAGCAAATTGGTCATCTAGCCCGCAACGACGTCGCACGAGACCTCTATGTGATTGGCGAAGATCGCCGTATCCAATTCCTCTTCGAAGTGAAGACCGATACCACTACTCAGCCGATTTACACGGCAGTGGGCCAGCTGTTGCTTAATGGTCGTGCGCGCGACAAGGCCACGCGGATGATTCTCGTCGTTCCGCGTGAGCCGAAGCCAAAGACCCGCGATGCCTTGCAGTCAATCGGTATCGGCGTGTTGAATTACGGGTGGCGTGAAGGCGCTCCAGCCATCTCAACCTCAAGGTTGCAACGATTGATGGAGCGTCTTTGATTCCTCCACGCGGTGGCGGAGTTGCGCCTACATCCGCGTTTCCGAGCGTCGCACTTCGATGCGTAGGCTATCCCCGCGTCGGTAGCGCAACAGTCGCGCGAGAAAACGCGCTTGCCGTGCCGGACTGGTTCACGTTGCGGATGTCCAGGTCGACGAGGTGCTCGTCACCCTGCACATACTTGCTGGCGACGGTCCCGTAGATCGTATTGGTGTCCCCGACGATGTTGGGATGTCGGACCTGCGTCACGAGCTTCTTCAACGTGCCGTCGTCACCCATCCAGTCTGTGCACATCTGCGTCAGCCAGCAGACCCGTTGCGGGCCGAAATCGAACTGGCCCGGCATGCTGCGCCGCTTCTTCGCGTGATCGGCGTCAAAGCGGTCATGCGACTCGAGACGCCCGCCGAGTGAAGCCCGGGTGCTCCGCCGCGTGCCCATCGCCCCGAACGTGAACAGGAACAGTTCGTTGACGGTGTAGGTGCCTTTCTTCAACGGCGGCATTTCGTCGCCTTCGACGACATCCTCCCAGTAGCGCGTCTCCGCACCACGCCGCTCGCGCTCCCACACCAGGGGGTCCGGCGATTCCTGCTGCACGTCGGTCTTGTTGTCGCGGTCGTAGGTGATCGTTCCTTCGCCGCCATCGAGGATCTTGTATCGCGCCATCAGCGTTTTCTTGGTTGCAACGACCTCGTGCCGCTGATTGGTGTACGTCACCAGTCCCGTACAGATGCAGAACGGACCAATGCGTCCACTTTCCTTGCGAACGACCGGACCCACCTGCTCCTGGACGAAGATCGTGTCCCCAAGCCAGATCGGCCGGTAGAACTCCAGCTCGCCACCGGCGTAGTTCATGGCGAAGCTCCCCACCCGTGAGCCGTCGATGGCGCCGTTGATTGCCGCACCGACCCCGAGGCTCGTGCAGTAGACGAACGCAGGCATGGCGGTGATCATGCCGAAGCGGCTGTTGGCTGCGTGTTCGGGGTCCCGGTATAACGGGTTGTAGTCGCCGATCCCGTCGCCGGCGCGACGGATGTTGTCGAGGTTCGCCAGTTTCGAAGCCCGGGACGGCAGGATCGTCCCCGCGCCCTTTCTGTATTCGTCTTCGAACTCGTCGAGTGTCGTGATCTCTGGTAGGGCTGCCACTCATTTCCTCCCGTGTTTAGTCGATGCAGAGCCAGATTGCCGATTGAATCATACTCAGTCAAAGGAGGAGGATGTGCAATATGAAACTAAAAATTTCATATTGTGAATTTGAAGTGTAAAATTGATTCCATGATCGAACGCGAAATCACCGGATGTCTGTTTGACCTGTTCGCACAGTATCCCTTCGTTACGGTGACCGGACCGAGGCAATCCGGAAAGACGACACTATGTCGCGAAACCTTTCCGCAGTTGGCGTACGCGAATCTGGAGGCGCCCGACCAACGCGAATTCGCCGCGACCGATCCTCGCGGTTTCCTCTCCCGGCTTGAAGGGGGCGCAATCATCGATGAAATCCAGCGCGTTCCCGAACTACTTTCCTACCTTCAGGTCTTTGCCGATGAGCAAGGACACAATGGTCTTTTTGTTCTGACCGGGAGCGAGCATTTCCAGTTGTCGGAAGCCATCAGTCAGTCGCTGGCGGGCCGTACAGCCCTGTTGCGCCTCTTGCCATTCACCCTCGCAGAACGTGAACGGGCGGGAGCATCAGGAGCGTTGGACGACGTACTTTACTCGGGCTTTTATCCGAGGGTCCACGATCAGGGTATTGAGCCGCGGCGAGCTTTGGGCGATTACTTCGGGACATACGTCGAGCGCGATGTGAGACGACTCGGCGGCATCCGCGACCTGTCGAACTTCGAGCGATTCGTCCGCCTGTGCGCAGGCCGGGTGGGACGGCTGACGGATCTGGTGGCCCTGGGCAGGGATGCCGGCGTTTCTCACACTACGGCACGGAACTGGCTCGGCGTGCTGGAGGCAAGCTACATCGCGTTCCGCCTGCCCCCGTTCCACGCAAACATTCGCAAGCGACTTGTGAAGTCGCCCAAGCTTTACTTCTACGACGTGGGACTCGCCGCGCACCTCATCGGAATCGAGGGTGCTGATCAGGTAGCCACACACCCGCTGCGGGGAGCGCTGTTCGAAAACCTGGTAGTCGTCGAGGCGCTGAAATACCGATTGAACAGAGGGCGTTCGGCGAATCTGTCCTTCTTCCGCGATAGCCGCGGACTGGAGTGCGACCTACTGCTCGAGGGTGCCGACGGACGAACGGCGATCGAAGTCAAAGCTGGCGCGACCATACCATCGGATGCTTTTGCGACCCTTGATGCAGTGGCGCAGACGATTCCCGACGTCACCGTCAAGGCAGTCGTCTATGGAGGCAGAGATCGACAGTCGCGAAGTACCGCGGAGGTGGTGCCGTTCGACGAGTTGAGCGATGCACTCGAACGCATCGAGGTAGGCCGAGAGATCTCGTCATTCGCCCGAGCCAGAGCAGTTCCGGCACCTTCAGACACCGATGTCGGCATTGTTGACGGGGCGTATTCCAAGCACATTCGACCCACGATTGATGCGTTGGGAAGTGCCATCGGCGATCTGAGAACGTTGTTTCGCAGTATTCGAGAGACATCCCACGTTAGGCTCAACGATCCCGGTGTCGAAGGAACGAGCGTTCTAGCGCCCGATCGATGGGAAGACACGAAGAGAAACTATATCGTTGGGCCCGGGTTCGAACTCTCGGATCAGCGCCCGTTGACGATCAAGCACCGGATTTCCCTAGACGGCTATCTGCATGGCGATGCGGACTTCAACCTCGTCGTTTCTTGCGTTTGGGTGTTTGGCTCGGACGCTATATCGAGAACGCTCTCGATCGACAACAAGCCACTGGACGGCCTCGGTCCGGACCGTATTGACTATTCGAAACTCGGGGTTCGCAGCGCCCGAATCGACCGCGTCTGCGCCATTGTGCTAAGGCAAGTAAGAAACGAGATAGAAGCTCTCGCCTAGTTTGCGTTCAACGGCCCTGGAAGTCGGCGCGCCGTCGCTCAAGCCGAGCGCGCTTGCCTTCGACGGCGTCCTGGCTGTCCCGTACTTGCCGAACGAGATTGTCGACGTCTGCGTGAAAGATGCCATCCCGGAACGTCATCTCACGCAGGAGCAGCGCCTTGATGGCACGCAGCGAGAGCGGCGCATTCTGGACAAGACGATCCACCATGGCATCCACGGTGGCTTCGAGTTCATCGGGTTCCGCGACGCGCGCGATCATCCCCAGTTCGTGAAGCCGCGTGGCGGGCAACGGGTCGCCTAGCAAGAGTATCTCGCGCGTACCGACGGGTCCTGCGACATCGAGCAGCTTCTTCGCCAGGAACCAGGTGGGCGCCAAGCCGATCTGCGAGAGCGACATGCCGAAGCGCGCGTTCGTCGACGCGACGACGAAGTCGCAGTGCAGGGCAATTTCGCAACCCCCCGCGATAGCGTGCCCCTGCACGACGGCAATGACGGGCAGCGGATAGGTCTCCACCGCGTGAAACACGGGTTCGACGGAAACGTTCATGGCACCGCCGATGTCCCGTCCGGCGCAGAAGGAGCGCCCCGCGCCGCGCAGGATCGTCACTCGCTCGCGATTGGTGGGGGCAGCCTGGAAGGCGGCCCGCAGCTCGTCGAGCATCTCGTCGCTCATGGCGTTGAGCTTTTCTGGCCTGTTCATGGTGACGGTGCGCACCGCCCCTTCGGTGGTGATATCGACGAGCATTGCTTCTTCCCCCTGCTGCGATGGGAGCACTCTACTTCAAAGGGGCCAGTAACGTTAACTGGCTGTCCACGCTCGTTGGCCATCAGTAGACTTCCTTTACCCGTGTTGATGAGCCGCCAGGACAGAGCGGCCGAGGACGAACGGAAGGATTCGATGCCGCGTGAGAAGACTGTGCCGACGACCGATGACTACCTGTTGCGTCTGCAGGTCGACGGCTGGTGCCTCCTTGAAGACGTAATTCCCGAGACGCAAGTCGAGGAAGTGCGCGAGAGCGTCCTGAGGACCGTCTCTTCACCCGAATACCTGGAGGACCGGGACTTCCTGGCCTACAACAGCGAGTTCGCGCGCCACGTCGCCGAGCCGCGCATCCTGGCGATTCTCGAAGCGCTTTGGGGAGAGTTCTACCGAGTGGGTTGGATGGGGCCGACCTTCCGGCATCCTGGCGATTCCCGCGGGCAGTGGCACGTGGATTGGCCCTTCGGCACGAGGCCGGCTGCGGGGATCCTCCCACCGTTCCCCGACGCGGTGATGTATCTCACCTCTATCTGGATGCTTTCGCCATTCCTGCCGGAAAGCGGAGGCACGATCATTGCGCCCGGTACGCACCGGTCGGGCATGGATCCGACGACGGACGCCATGATCGACGAAAAAGCGCCCCGCGCGACGGAGATCCAGGTGTCCGGTGCGGCGGGTAGCGTCGTCTTGCTGGACAGCCGGCTGTGGCACGCCAACGCGGACCACAACGGCGCCGAACCACGGTTTGCGATGCGGGTGTGTTACGCGCCGTGGTGGCTCAATCTCCAGCCGATCGATCCCGAGTCGCCGGAGGGAATCCGCATGTCCGAGGAGTTCGGCGATACTGCGGCACCGCCCATGCCCCGCCTATCTGCGGAGGCCTTCAATGCGATGCCCGACCAGGTGAGGCCTTTGTACCACCATTGGGTGAATTGGTAGGTCCGGTCTGCGAGAGCCTGGCGGCTACTCTCGCCCGAACTTCGGTTCGCGCTTCTCCATGAACGCTGCCAGCGCCTCGGCGTGGTCGGGATGACGCCGCGCGATCTGGTCCCGGATACCCTCGCGCTCGCCGACCCGTTCCATATCGGGGTCCAGCGGATTCTGTCGCAGCAGCTCCTTCACGAACATCACGGCCTGGGGCGGATTGTTGGCGATCTCCGTGGCCTTGTCGACAGCGGCTTCGAGCAGGTTCCCGGGTTCGACGACCTTGATGACCAGTCCCATCCGGAGCGCCTCTTCGGCGGGCACCATGCGGCCTGTCAGGCACATGTCCGCCGCGTTGCCGAGGCCTACGAGCTGCGCCAGCAGGCGCGTGGATCCGAGCTCCGGCATCAGACCTACCCTGATGAACCGGATGCTGAAGAGCGCATTGGTCGACGCGATGCGGATGTCGAACGGCAGGATGAACGTCAGGCCGATCCCGACGGAGTAGCCGTTGACGGCGGCAATGGTGGGCTTCGACGTCATCAGGAACGGCGTGATGCCGCGGCCGCCCCCGGCGGTCCAGCGCATGGGCTGTGGACCGGTGCGGAACGATGCCGCCGTGGCGCTTCGATTGTCTTGCTCCCGGACGACAAAGTCGTCGAGATCGGCGCCTGAGCAGAACGCGCGCCCCTCTCCGGCGAGCACGATCGCGCCTATATGATCGTCTTCGTTCCAGATGCCGATCTGTTCCAGGGTTTCCTCGCGCATCCGCTCGTTCATGGCGTTCAGCTTCTCCGGCCGGTTGAACGTGATGATGCCGACCCTTCCGGTGGTCTCGGTGAGAATGTGTTCGTATGCCATGTCCTTGCCCTCTTCTTGCCGGTCCGGAGAAACGGCGTGTCGAATAAATCCGATCACCATCGCGTAACATAACCGAGAAGACGCCCTCGCGAACCTGATCGATGCCCGAAGCCCTGTCTTCTTTCCGCATCTGCGACTTCACCGGCCAACTGGCGGGCGCGGGGGCGACGAAGTGGCTCGCTTCCTTCGGCGCGGAGGTGATTCGCATCGAAGATCCGGTGAACGAAGGCCGCTGGGATATCCTGCGTAGCAGGGCGCCCACCGTCGACGGCAACAGCAGCGTCAACCTCAGTGGCAGCTTCAACAACCACAACACGAGAAAGCACGGCATCACGCTGAACCTCCGGACGGAACGCGGCAAGGAGATCCTGGCCGAACTCGTCAAGATTTCCGATGTCGTGGCCGAGAACTTTTCCAAGGGCGTCCTTGAGCGTTGGGGGTTCGGTTACGAGCGGCTGAAGGAACTGAAACCCGACATCATCTACGTTTCGCATAGCGGTTTCGGCCACCGTGGACCGTATGGCGACTTCAAGTCCTGGGGCCCGGTGGTGCAGGCGATATCCGGGCTGACGTTCGCGTCGGGGTTGCGTGACCAGGAGCCGGCCGGGTGGGGCTATTCCTTCATGGACCACACCGGCGCGTACTACATGGCGATGGCGGTCCTGCTCGCCATCATCCACCGGCAGCGTACCGGCGAAGGGCAATGGGTCGACCTCGCTGGTACGGAGGCCGCCCTCACGTTGCACGGTCCGGCGCTCCTCGACTGGACGGTCAATCACCGGCCGACCCGTCGTCCGGGGCATCCGGACAGCAACCGCAACCTCTGGCCGCCCATGGCGCCGCATGGCGTCTACCCGTGCGCCGGGGACGACGACTGGGTTGCCATCGCGTGCCGAAACCAGGGCGAATGGGAAGCGCTGGCCGCCCTCATCAATGAAGATTGGTGTACTGATCCCGCGTTCGCCGACCTCAACGGACGCTTGGCCGCGCAGGACGCCTTGGACGCGCACATTGCCGGCTGGACGACCGAGCGAAACAAATTCGAGGTCCAGGACGCGTTGCATGGGGTCCGGGTACCGGCTTCTGCGGTACAGAAACCCGAGGAGCGCATTGATCTCGATCCGAGCACCGAGAACTTTGGACTCTGGTGCAAGGTCGTGCATCCCGAGATTGGCCCGGTGCGCGTGGAGGGCCACCCGGTGCACTTCTCGAAGACCGACTGGTTGATCGACCGTGGGGGGCCATGCCTCGGCGAGCACACTGAAGAGGTCCTGGGCCGCTTGCTGGGCCTGAGTTCAGAGGAGGTCGGCGAACTGCGCGAGGAAGGCGTCATATGACTGCGCTGACCGGAATTCGCGTGATCGAGCTTGCCCGCGAGCCGATCGGCTTCGTCGGCAAGCTCTGCGGCGACATGGGCGCGGACGTGATCCTGGTGGAGCCGCCGGGCGGTGACCCCTGCCGCAACTACCCGCCGTTTCTCGATGACACCCCGGGAGAGGACCGGAGCCTCTATTGGTGGCACTACAACACCAGCAAGCGTAGTGTCGTGATCGATCTGGACGACGAGGCTGGACGCGACCGGTTTCGCGCGCTGGTCGCAACCGCCGATGTTCTCATCGAAAGCGAGCCGGCTGATCGGCTCGCGACGCTCGGTCTCGACTACGACGACCTGATCAAGCATCGGGCCGACCTGATTCACGTCTCGGTCACGCCATTCGGCCGCAATGATCCGAAGAGCGACTTGCCGGCGACGGACCTGACACTCCTGGCCGGCGGCGGGCCGATGTGGAGTTGCGGCTACGACGACCACTCGCTGCCGCCGGTGCGCGGGCCGCATCAGGGGTATCAGACTGCGGCGAACTTTGCTTTTCTTTCGGTGCTGACGGCGTTGGCGTATCGCGGCGTCAGCGGCGAGGGGCAGTTCATCGACTTGAGCCAGCACGCCGCGCTGAATGTCACGACGGAAGGCTCCAGCATCCGCTGGCTCACCGCCCGGTCCACCGTGCAGCGCCAGACGGGGCGCCACGCATCGGTCACGCCCACCACGAAAACCAGTCAGCTTTGCGCGGACGGGAGGCTCGCGTCGACCGGCGCGGGCGCGCGCAACCAGGAGCAGTTCGCGCTGCTGCACGAATGGTTGAAGGAGCTGGACCTGGAAAGCCAGTTGCCAGAGGCCGTGTTCCTGGAAATGGGTGCCAACTGGGAGGGGCACCTCAACATGGGGCTTATCGGCGAGGACGACGCGGTTACTGCCATTTTCGGCGCGGGACGGGAGGCAATGAAGCTGATCGCGTCCACGCTCACGGCCCAGGAGTTCTTCGTTCAAAGCCAACGCAAGGGCTTTACGTCCGCTGTCGTCAATGCGCCCGAGGAAGCGTTCGAGGACGAACACTTCAAGGCGCGCGGATTCCATGTGGACGTCCACCACGAAGACATCGACCGAACCATCACCTATCCGGGCGCACCGTATCCATTGCCCGCCTGTCCCTGGCAGATTTCGCGCCGCGCGCCGAAGCTCGGCGAGCATGACGAAGAGGTCTTCTCGGAACTGACGTGAATTTTGTTAGCGCCGGGTCGACGCTATTGGCGCGTTCGCCGGATCTTCAGCGACTTGGGCCACCGTTGATGGCTACTCGTAGTGACTCCACATGCGCAAGACCTTCACGACGGGGTCCTCGTCGAGTATTTGGTACACCAGGCGGTGCTGAATGTTGATCCTGCGCGAATAGGCGCAGGTCAGGTCCCCGACGAGCTTCTCGAAGGGTGGAGGATTCTGGTAAGGGTCGTCCGCGATGATTGACAGAAGTTGCCGGGCCTTCGGCTTGAGCCCGCTTGCGTTCAGTTTTCTTGCGTCCCGGTTGGCCTGCTTCGTATAGACGAGGCGCCAACTCACCAATCCAGTTCCTCGCTGCAATCCTCGATGCCTGTCTCCATGCCCTCGCGAATGGATTCGCGCATACCTGGCACGGCGAGCAGGAACAACGTCTCCTGTATGGCCCTCCAATCATCTTCCGGAACGAGGACAGCCCGGGTCCTCTTGCCGGTAATCAACACCGGTTCGTGGGATTCCGCCGCAGCGTCCATCAGCCGGTAGAGGTTCGCCCGGGCCTCGGTTGCAGTGATAGTGGTCATGCCTGATCGCCTCCTCGCGTAGGCGGAAGGTACGGAATTACGTACGTATGTCAAGCCAAGTACCCGAGCCGGCCCGAGCCGGTGGACCACACTGTGCGTCACCGTTCCCCGTGCTGGTCGAAGCTATTGAATCTTGATGTTTACTTTTTGACATCACGATGTCATAGACCTAGCATTACATGCCATGAGAACAACCTTGACACTTGACGAAGACGTGGCGGCCAAGTTGCGCCAGGAGATGGTTCGAATGGGGGCAAGCATGAAAGACGTCGTGAACGTGTTTCTCCGACGTGGCCTGGAAGCGCCCAGGGAGGAGGACATCGCAACGCCGTTCATCGTTGAGTCACGGTCGATGGGCTTGAAGGCGGAAGTCGATCTCGACGATATCAGCGGTTTGCTTGACTACCTCGATGGTCCGGCACAGCGGTGACTCTGGTCGATGCCAATGTGCTCCTCTATGCCTACGACTCGGCCAGCCCGCATCATGCGCCGGCGCGACGTTGGCTTGAAGCACAGTTCTCTACCGGCCGGCCGCTCCGATTCGCCCTCATCACGTTGTTGGCGTTCGTGCGAATCGCATCGGATCGCCGCGTTTATGCGCGTCCGCTGAATCCAGTCGAGGCGTGCGCGATAGTCGAAAGCTGGTTGTCCCGCCCCAATGCGCAACTGCTCCAACCGGGACCAAGGACCTGGGCGTTGCTGAGCGAACTTTGCGAAGAGGGCCAGGCAAAAGGCGCCATGGTAATGGACGCGCACCTGGCCGCCCTGGCGCTGGAACACGGCGCGGCCATCGCCACGACAGACCGAGACTTTGCGAGATTCCTTCGGCTTGAGACTGTGAATCCCGTCGACGACACGCAATAGCGCCTCGATTGGCGTCGGCCCAAGGGCCGTCGTCAGCCAACTAAAGCGTCCACCTGCGAATCATGTAATACGTGGGCAACACGGCAAGAAAGCACACGAGCATTGCCGTGAAGAAACCGCCGAACAAGGCGGTTGGTCCCAACCTATGCCAGACCGGGCAGGTCGGGCTGTGAGGCTAGAGGTCAGCGAGGTCTATCACCTTGCCCGTGCGTGACGACTCGAATATGCCGAAGATGATCTTCATCGTCTCGAGGTTGTCGTGGCCGCTGCTGATGGGCTCCTGGCCCGTCCTGCAGCACTCCTCCCAGTGCAGGACCTCGTTGATGAAGTAGTCGTCGCTGGGCAGGTCGTTGTCGCCTGTCGGCAACGGTTGGAAGGATGGCCGGCGCATCATCAATGCGAGCCGTTCCCGAGTCAGGGGACGGCGCAGGGGGCCTGACTGCATTGCTCTCGTCTGCTCTTCCTCCCGTGCCCTGTCCCTCACGCCGTACATGATGGTGCCGAACTGGCGAACCGGCGCTTCGAGTGATTGGTCCAGGGTAGGTGGAGTCGAGTGTACGGCGCCCTCGCTGCCCAGGATCATGTACGACATCCCTTCCGGGGACACGGGCGTCGACCAGCTTGCCATCAGGTCACCCACCGCCCCGTTCTCGAACTCCAGCGTCGCGGCGACCAGATCGTCGGCGTCGTTGAGGAAGTTCTGCTGCAAGGACCTGGATATCCCCATGACCCGTTTGACGTTGCCCACGTAGAACCGCAGCAGGTCCAGATGGTGGACGCTCTGGACCAGCATGACGCCGCCACCGGCCTTGCCATCCTTCATCCAGTCGTCCGGTCTCCGGTCGCCGCCGCCGCCCCCTATCGAATGCGTCCGAACAGCCCGGATCTCGCCCAGGTTGCCCTCGTCGATGAAACGCTTCACTGCGCGGGACTCAGGCGAATACCGAAGATGCTGGGCAACCATCAGGGTCACTCCCGCCTTGTCGGCCGCTTCGATCATGTCCTTGCAGCCCTGCAGGGTGTGCGCCATCGCCTTCTCGACGATCACGTGTTTGCCGGCATTGGCCGCGGCGATGGCCAAGGGCGCATGCGACGAATGGCCGGTGCAGATGTCGACCGCGTCGATGTCGGCCTTTTGCAGCATCTCTTCGAAGTCGAGGTAGATCTCGTCGACGCCCGCTCTCTTTGCGTAATCCTGCGCGAGGGATTCAACGATGTCGCATATCGCCGTGAGCCGCACCCGGTCCGGGCGCTCGAGGTAGGGGATCATGTGTCGATTGGAAATGCCTCCCGTGCCGATCAGGCCGACTTTCATTGGTGCTGCCATGCGTGCTCTCCCTGGTTCGGATTATTTGATCGTCTTGTGTCTGCGTGCCCCAATCGTCGAGCAACCAGTGACGACGGGTGCGAGGTAACCGCTCTGCCATCATACATAGGGGCGCCGCGGCGTCGCCGGGACGTGCGCCCGGCGTCGGCGATTGGCATCGGACACTGTCGGGGGACCGGTAGGCGAACTCAAACCACCCGCCACCACGGCGCCGCCAATACGTCCGGTGCCAGCCATTCGAGCGCGTCCCCGTCGTGCAGGAGCAGCCCGGCCCGTGCGCGCCCTTCGTATTCCCGCCGGAACGAACGCAGACGGGTGGTGTCGCGAAGCCGTGGCTGGCCACTCGCCTTGATCTCGATCGGCACTAGCGCATCGCCGGTCTCGATCACAAAGTCCACTTCCTCACCCCCAGTGGTTCGCCAGTAGAGGATTTCGCATTGCCCGACACGCGCTTCGCGCCAGGCCAGCAGGTCGCCGAGGATCAGGTTCTCCAGGTAGGCGCCGCCTGGCTCGTTCAGCCCGGAGATGTGCAACGCCAGACCCGTGTCGCCCCAATAGAGCTTTGGCGACTTGATCAGCCGTTTCGTCCGATTGACCGCGTATGCGGGCAGGCGCACGAGCAGGTAGGAGGTCTCGAGCAGATTCAGGTATCGGTGCACGGTCGCTTGCGGCAAGGCAACATCGCGGCCCAACTCGGTCTGGTTCACGGGCTGTCCCAGGCGCAGACATGCCGCGCGCATCAGCCTGCGGAAATCGGGCAGGGAAGCCACGGAGGACAGGGTGAACAGATCTCGCTCGAGGTAGGTGCGCACATAGCCGTCAAACCAGATGGCCCGGGCTTCTGGATCGCCGAGATGGATCGCGGGATCGGGGAAGCCGCCACGGCGAACGAGGGCCCGCCAATCCTCGGGTTCGGCCTGCCGGTCTGCGACGACATTCAGCCACTCTTCGTCTTGTGTTTGCACCAGGTCATCCCAGATGCCGCAGGCCCCGAGACCTCGTTGCTCGCGCCTGGTCATGGGCCACAGCGTGAGATAGCTGGCGCGGCCCGCCAGAGATTCCGAGACGCGACGCATCAGCAGCAGGTTCGCCGATCCGGTAAGCAGAAACTTGCCTGGCACGCGGCGTCTGTCGATATCCAGTTTCACGGCGCGCATCAAATCCGGTGCCCGCTGTACTTCGTCCAATGTCAACGGTTGCTCACCGCCGACCAGGGAATCGGGGTCGTTCTGCGCCGCGTCGATCACGTCAAAGGCATCGAGCGAGAGAAAGCGGCGCTCCGGATTCGACACCCGGGCCAGCGTGCTCTTTCCGGTCTGACGGGCACCGGTCAATATGACGGCCGGCATGACGCCAAGGCGGTTGGCCAATGCACTATTCAAAAGGCGTGGAAGAATTTCATCCATATGATGAATGATAATCATCTATACAGTGAATGAAAAGATACAGCTGCCGTAACAAGTCTCACACGGAGCGATTGCGTGCAACCGTTGCCCAAGGTTCTGCGGACAGGCGTAGAATCAGGCTATTGCACGGGGAGCAACAGAATCATGGCAGTAGCAGTTACCACTTCCGAGTCCGGGCTTGATCGCGTCTGGAATGAGATTTGCGAGCTCGGTCTGCAGGCTTACGTCGCGGATCTCGACACCCACGGCTACACCGTCATCCCGCCGGAGATCGCCTCGCCGAACGGCCTGGCGGAACGAATGCTCGCGGCGTGTCTCGACATCGCCGAGCGACGCAACGGCGAGCGCCCCGACATGGAGACCGGCTCCACCCACGCCAACCTGCCGATCACCCCGAGGGGGTCTTCGGTCAAAGGAGGCCGCCCGAAGGGCCGCATGCCGTTGGGTCAGAGGGACGCGCCGGACTCGCCGGTGGGCGACATCATGCACTCGATCTTCTTCGAGGATGAGGTCTTCGAAGAGGCGTTGATGAACCCGGTGTTGCTGGCGATGGCCACCTACCTGTGCGGCTATAGCGTCGTGTTATCGGGTATGGGCTGCTGGATGAAGGGGCCGAACAGGAGCACGTTCAGGTTGCACACCGACACGCCGCTGGCATCACCGCTGCCACCGCAGTCGATGGTGTGCGAGTTGATGTACGTGCTGACCGACTTCAACCGGGAGAACGGCGGAACGGCGTTCGTGCCGGGCAGCCACAGGTTGTGCCGCAACCCGGATGGCCGTGAAGCCATCATCGGCGAGGGCGGCAACGAGGACGTCGTTCCGGTGGAGGCCAAGGCTGGCTCGCTGGTCATCTGGACGGGCAAGACTTGGCACGGCTCCTACAATCGCACGGCGCGGGGGCTGCGGGTGAGCGTACCGGTCTACATGGTGCGGCCCTTTATCCGCACCCAGGAGAACTTCATCGGACGGGTCCCGCAGGAGATGCTCGACCGGCACCCCGCGCGGTTCGCCATCCTGATGCAGCAGGGTGTCGTGCCCGGCTACGAGAATCCGGTCGACGAAGCGGCCAAGGCTGACTATGCCGAGCAGTTCGTGTCGGCCTACGCCGAGGAGTTGGGGGGAGCATTCCGGGCCAAGGACCTCTACAACTGAGGGTGGGCGGGGATTTCTTGCCCTAACCCGCCGAGAGCCGTTTTCGTCGTGCGGAATGGCGGATGTCCTACATACATCGGTTGAAAGGTTCGCCATAGTGGTATCTTCGCGTCGGCGGAATCAGCACCGATGGAACCCTCCGTGATCGACACCTTGCGCTACGCCGACCGCTTGAAGGCGGCCGGCGTGGAAACCCGGCAGGCCGAGGCCATGTCGCGCGCCCTCAACGACGAACTCGCGGGCAGCGTCGCGACGAAGCAGGACCTCGACCGGGCGGTGGACGAGTTGAGGGGAGAGATCGCCAAGGTCGATGCCAAGGTCGACGCGCTGGACGCGAAGTTCGACGCGAAATTCGGCGCGTTGAGCGAGAGATTTGAAACGCAGGGCCGGTACGTCTTCCTGGTCTTGGCGTTGATCGCCGCTCTTGGGCTCTATAACGCAGTCGCGCCGCACTTCGCCGCCACTTCGCCGCAGACCGACGCAGAATCTGCAGAACCGGCACACGCCTGACCGGACATCTGCGTACTGGAACCGCGCCGAGAGCCATTTCCGTCGTGCGAAATGGTGGATATCCTGCATACACCGGATGAAATCCCCGCTACGGTGGTATCTTCGCGTTGGCGGACAAGACAACGATGGAACCCTCCGTGATCGACACCTTGCGCTACGCCGACCGACTGAAGGCGGCCGGGGTGGAAACCAAACAGGCGGAAGCCATGTCGCGCGCTCTCAACGACGAACTCGCCGGGGGCGTCGCGACGAAGCAGGATCTCGACCGCGCCGTGGACGAATTGAGGGGCGAGATCGCCAGGGTCGATGCGAATGTCGACGCGTTGGATGCCAAGGTCGACGCGTTGGATGTGAAGTTCGACGCGAAGTTCGACGCGTTGGACGCGAAATTCGGCGCGTTGAGCGAGAGATTTGAAACGCAGGGCCGGTACGTCTTCCTGGTCTTGGCGTTGATCGCCGCTCTTGGGCTCTATAACGCAGTCGCGCCGCACTTCGCCGCCACTTCGCCGCAGACCGACGCAGAATCTGCAGAACCGGCACACGCCTGACCGGACATCTGCGTACTGGAACCGCGCCGAGAGCCATTTCCGTCGTGCGAAATGGTGGATATCCTGCATACACCGGATGAAATCCCCGCTACGGTGGTATCTTCGCGTTGGCGGACAAGACAACGATGGAACCCTCCGTGATCGACACCTTGCGCTACGCCGACCGACTGAAGGCGGCCGGGGTGGAAACCAAACAGGCGGAAGCCATGTCGCGCGCTCTCAACGACGAACTCGCCGGGGGCGTCGCGACGAAGCAGGATCTCGACCGCGCCGTGGACGAGTTGAGGGGCGAGATCGCCAAGGTCGATGCGAAGTTCGATGCGTTGGATGCCAAGGTCGACGCGTTGGACGCGAAGTTCGACGCGTTGAGCGGGAGTTTCGAAACGCAGGGCAAGTACGTCTTCCTGGTCCTGGCGTTGATCGCCGCGCTCGGGCTTTACAACGTGGTCGCGCCGCACCTGGCCGCGACAGCGCCGCAGACCGACGCGGAATCCGCAGAATCGGTGCACGCGTGACCGGAGGAGGCATTGCGGGCGTGGCGGTGAATCCGCCCGACTGCCTCAATAGACGTTCTTGTTCATGGCGCCGAGTGGGGTGTTGAGCCGGGTGTACTTGTAGCGGGGTCCCTGCGAGTCCGTCCAGCCCATCCAGTCGTCGGCGCCCACCAGGTATGCGAATTCCACCGGGTTGCGGTCGAGCATCTCCTGGGTCACGTTGGCGAGAAAGTCCTCCTGCGGCTTCAGGCGCCTGTTGCACACGTAGGTCGTGAGGTTCAACCGCAGTCCGTCGGTCCTCTTCGGATACGCGCCGTGCCACGTATTGCCGTGCCACAGGATGAGAGAACCCTCTGGGGCCTCCACCGGAACGGCGACGTCTTCGCCTTCGCCCTCGACGGGTAGGCGGCAAAGTTTGTGGCTACCCGGGACCATCGCGATAGCGCCGTGTTCCAGGCTGTAGTCCGTGAGTGTCCAGACGGAGTTGAAGACATCGCCGCAGGAAGGCATGCGTCCATCCTGGTTCGTGCCGCCGTCGGCGTGCAGCCCGAGGCTCTCGGGTCCGCCCTTCCACTTCACGAACGAGCCCAGGTTCGACAACTGGTACTGACCGCGCATGAAATAGTCCGCGAGCGCAATGAATGTCGGGTTCAGCACCCACTCCTCAAAGACCGGATCCTCCGAGAGCAGGCAGAACAGAAGGAACTGGTGCTGGCTCCGCGCCGCGGTCTCGATGTGCCCGGCGCTGCCGTTGCGGTCCAGTTGCAGGCCCACGCCGGTCCGGTCGCGTGCGATCCGCAACACGGTCTCCCGGACCCGTTCGAAGAACTCCCGAGATGCCACTTGTTCGGGCGGCACGACGGTGAAGCCGTATGTTTCGATGTCGAACACGTGGCTCTCGAGACCAAGCTCCTTGATCCGGTTGTAGGCTGGATTGATGGCTTCCGTGGCCGCGAACTCGCCGAAGTCCATTGCGCTTTCACTCGTTCCGGGCGGCGTGGTCCATGATACAGGTGTCGGCATCCGGGAAATGGGTGCGCTATGTGCCGAGATTGGCCAGGAAAAGCTTGAAGAGTCCGCCGTGGATGGCTTGCAGCGCCTTGCGATCGTCCAATGTGTCTCCGACGGGAGACCGGAGGGCGAGCAGAAGATCGTACGCTTGCTCAGGGTCGCTATCCCCGCGCCGCGAGTGCAATCTGTCCGCGATTTGCGGCGTGCGGGCCACCGTCCAGGCGGGGAACCAGGGCGGAGAGATGGGTGGATCAAGGTCATCGTCGCGAGCTTCGAGCCAGGCCATTCGCAACGGCTGATTGGGGAAATCGGGCCTCGCGATTATCTCCTCGAAATAGCCGGGGTCGTCCCAGCACAATCCGAAGTAGTGATGGAGTGCGTCGGCGCGGTGATTCAAGTGCCACTCGGCCTCGGCCAGCCGCGCCATCAGGACTGGCTGGTTCGCATGATCGCGCTCCTGGACGATGGCGCGTCTCGCCTGTTCCCAGTCGCGTGCGCGGCCGTATGCCCAGCTCGCATGACGAGTCGGATGTTCGGCGTCGAATGCCCACCCCGACAGCGCGTGTCCGAGGTCCAGCCAAAACTCCCGCATGAAACCGAACGTGCGATCTCCCAGCACGGCGTGGGCGGCTGGCGTCCAGCGGTGGCTCAGGAGGCTCAGACGAGCGAGCGTTTCCTCTCGGTTCGAGGGAGAATTCGCTCTTAGCGCAGCCATCAGTTCGCGACTGGCCTCAAGCGCCGAATGTTGCGGATCGATCTTGCCGAGCCGCGACATTGCCTCCTCGACCCTGGCGATATCGCGTCTCAGGAGCCCTCCGGTCAGTTCATGCCTTGCACGGGTTTCCTGCGTGTCCAAAAAGATGTCGCCCTGACGGGGACGTTCTGCGGCCCGGAACTCGGTACACAGCAGCGCGTCGAGCTGCGCATTTGCCGATGCCCGCAGCTTCTTGCCCGCGATCTCACCGATTCCGACCAGCCAGCGGGCTGCCGGCGTCAGATCCTCCCGGGTCCGTGCCCATTGGTCGAGTTGCTCCACAATCCTGCGGGTCGCCTGGACGCCTTCCGTCAGGTCGGCGTCGAGCGTCGCCCGTTCTCCTCGGCGCCATGCGGTGTAACCGTCGCGGGCGAGGTATCCGGAGTCGAGCAGCAGTTGAAGAGGCGAGTAGGCGCCGCGCGAAGCGATCAGATCGTCCACCATTTGGGCCAATGGGGGATGCGTCGACACGCTGCCTGCGACTCGCGTCCTACAGATCGGCCAGGTCGACGGCCAGCCCGGTCCGGGACGACTCGTAGATGGCGAACAGCACCTTCATCGACTCGATGTTGTCGTGGCCGCTGCTGGTGGGCTCCTTGCCCGTCCTGCAGCAGTCGGCGAAGTAGAGGATCTCGTTAACGAAGAAGTTGGCGGTCGGTTGATCCGCCTCGATGGTGGGGATCGGATCGAATGGCGGATGTCTCAACTTTTGCAGATCGGCGTCGTTTCGGAAGTCGAGATCCTCGTGCGGGTCCTTGAGCGCGTACTTGATGGTGCCGAAATGCGGAATCGGACTCTCGGAGCTTCGTGGGTTCTCCGGCGACGTCGAGTGCACCGTGCCCTTGGTGCCGAAGATCAGGTAGGCCGCCCTTTCGGGCGTCTCGTTGGTGGTCCAGCTTGCGAACAGTCCGCCGATCGCGCCGTTCTCGAACTCAAGGGTCGCGGCGCACAGGTCTTCGGCGCCGTTGATCATGTGCGGCTGGGCGGTCTTCCGGACCGCCATAACCCGAGTGGCGTTTCCGATGTAGTAGCGCAGCAGATCGATATGGTGGATGGAGTTGAGCATCAGGACGCCGCCGCCCATATTGAAGTCGCTGCTCCACCTCTTCCCTCCGCGTCCACTGCCTCCGCCGCCCATGGTCACATGGGTGCGAACCGCCTGGATCTCGCCGAGGTTCCCCTCGTCGATGAACCGCTTCACAGCGGTGGCTTCGCGCGAGTGACGCAGGTGGTGGGCGATCATCAGGGTCACTCCCGCCTTGTCGGTCTCTTCAATCATGTCCCGGCAGGCCTGCAGCGTGTTCGCCATCGCCTTTTCGACGAGCACGTGCTTGCCCGCTCGCGCCGCGGCAATGGTGATCGGAGCGTGCGCCGCGTGGTTGGTGCAGATGTCGATCGCTTCGATATCGGCGTTCATCAGCATGTCATCGAGATCGGTGTAGACAGCATCGACGCCGGCGTCCTTCGCATAGTCCCGCGCGAGCGGCTGCACCATGTCGCAGACGGCGGTGAGGCGCACCTGATCCGGATGCGTGAGGTAGGGGGTCATGTGTACCCGTGAAATGCCGCCGCAGCCCAGCAGGCCGACTTTCAGTGGTGTGGACATGTTCCCTTTGATCCCCTGTTTTCCGTGGCCCGCTACAGGTCGGCCAGGTCGACGGCCTTGCCGGTCCGCGACGATTCGTAGATGGCGAAGACCACCTTCATCGACTCGATGTTGTCCCGGCCGCTGCTGCTGGGCTCCTTGCCCGTTTGGCAACACTCCGCGAAATGCAGGACCTCGTTGACGAACAGGTTCACCGTCGGTTGATCGGCCTCCCTGGTGGGAAGGACATCGAAAGGCGGATGCCTCAACCTTTGCGGATCGGCATCGTTGCGTCGGTCGAGGTTCTCGTCCGGGTCCTTCAGGGCATGCATGATCGTGCCGAAATGCGAGGTCGGGCTTTCGCGGCTCCTCGGGTTGTACGGGGGCGTCGAGTGCACGGTGCCCCTGCTGCCGAATATCAGGTAGGCCGCTCTCTCGGGGGTCATTTCGGTCGTCCAGCTTGCGAACAGCCCGCCGATCGCACCGTTCTCCAGCTCGAGGGTGGCGGCGACAAGGTCTTCGGCGCCGTTGACCATGTGGGGCTGCGTGGACTTGCACACCCCCATCACGCGCCTCACGTTGCCGACGTAGTAGCGCAGCAGGTCGATGTGGTGGATGGAGTTGAGTTGCAGGACGCCGCCACCCGGCTCTGCATCGCACATCCAGCCTCGCTTCGGACCGCCCATCGTGACGTGGGTGCGAACTGCCTGGATATCTCCGAGGCGGCCCTCGTCGATGAACCGCTTGACTGCGTTGGCTTCACGGGAATGCCGCAGTTGATGGGCGATCATCAGCGTCACTCCCGCCTTGTCGGCGGCTTCGACCATGTCGCGGCAGCTCTGCAACGTGTTCGCCATCGCCTTCTCGACGAGGACGTGCTTGCCAGCCTGCGCTGCCGCGATGGTGCATGGCGCGTGCGCCGCGTGGTTGGTGCAGATGTCGACGGCGTCGATGTCGGCGTTCGCCAACATGTCGTCGAAATCCGTGTAGACGTCTTCGACGCCCGCGTCCTTCGCGTACTCCCGCGCGAGCGGCTCCACCATGTCGCAGACGGCCGTCATTCGCACCTGGTCGGAATGCGTCAGGTAGGGTGTCATGTGGTTTCGCGCGATGCCGCGCGTGCCCAGCATGCCGACCTTCAATGGTGCGGCCATGGTTGCTCTATTTCCCTACACGTTGTCTTTGGCTGAGAGCGGAAAAGAGTACCCGATTTTGGCTCGAGCGCCGGTCTTGTCTGTGGCTATGGCGTACGATACCGGGATCAGGCAGACATCAGATATGCCGCGAAAACTCTCTCATCGAGGCGGACAATGGTTGCCACTTCTGTCTCGATAGACGTCCCGAGCACGACAGGAAATCCAGTCAAGGCCAAGTCAAGGCCCCTATGCATTTGCCCGCCCGCCTCTGCCGCTCTATGGTGCGGTGTGTTCCGGACTGGATGATCAGCAATGGCAGATGTCGTCTCGCCAAAACGTCGCAGCGAGATCATGTCGAAGACCCGAAGCAAGGACATGAAGCCGGAGATGACGATCCGTCGCATGATTCCGCGTAACACTTGGGGAATTCCATTGAGCCGTGCCCGAACGGTTCGATGCGCGACGTCCTGACTTGTTTGGTCAAGCCAGAAGCCGTGCGAGCATGTGCCGAACATGATCCTGACCGCCGAAAAAGACCGCCAATACCTGAACCTTCTGCTCCGCATCCAGCACCTGGAACCAGTAGATTGCGCGGTTGATCGAAACATGTCGGAGGCCCGGTAGCAGGTCCTCGTGAAGCGTGCCGCGATGCGGCAGCGCACCGAGCGTATTCGCCGACTGACGGATACTGTCGATCCTTCTTTCTGCGTGGGTCAGGGCTTCTTCAGTGCTTTCCCCGAAACTCCGATAGCTTTCGAAGAGGTGGTCGAAGATCAGCTCGAAGTCTCGTTCGGCATAGGCGGAAAACTCAATCGAGAACTGCTTGCGTACGGCGCTTGCGTTCGACTATCTCACTTATGCGTCCGTCCATCTGGGCGCCGGTGATGAAGTCGCCTTCGCGACGCTCCGAAAGCAGGATCTTTAGTGCCTCCGTCTCCGTTTCTTCGCTTTCGAGTCTATTCCGAAGCATGTCGATTCCGCGCTGGAGCACGGCGCTGACACTTGAGTACCGCCCCGCCATTACCAAGTCCCTGGCGAAGGCGTGTTGCTCATCGGTCAACGAAACCGACGATTTCACTGTCATGAGTACCTCCAGATGGCCCCACTGACGACACAGGGTGGTACCTGGTAGCACCGAAGTCAACCTGCAACCTGTTCCATCCAAGGCGAGCTCTGGATTG
Source organism: Gammaproteobacteria bacterium (assembly GCA_026706665.1). Classification (GTDB taxonomy): domain Bacteria; phylum Pseudomonadota; class Gammaproteobacteria; order Pseudomonadales; family Azotimanducaceae; genus VXNE01. The sequence goes on from JAPOYI010000201.1 coordinate 21,325, forward strand.
ACGAAAGGCTCGGTGCCGTGCGGTGTCGTCCGGGACAAAAGCGGCCCCATCGCCGGAGATTCGGGTTAAGCTATGGGGTCGGAGTGACCCTTGGTACCCCGCCGGGGCACAATGAATCAGTTGGAAGGAACCGAACAAACCAAGGAGAGGGCACATGGGTAAGCTCGTTACATTCCCCCCCGAAAAGCACGCTGACGGCAAGCAGATGACGAGGGGCGGGATCAAGACCGAGATGGATCGGGAGATCCTGGCAAGGATACTGGTCGAAAACGTCGCCCGCTGGATTGACGACCCTGACCGGGACGAGATCCAGAACATGGACCTTCCGCGCGGGCCGGTGAAGAGGCTTGCCGTGGAGGAAGCCGAGGAAATGGCCAAGCGGGGAGAGGGTTCTTTCGGCCACACCACCATCATCAAGCCCGCCGATCTCGAACTCTACGAGTCGTACATGTACCCGCCGCTCACGATGCCGGACGAGCCGGCGGTGATGGTCTCCTACTGGGACATGAACCGGGCGAGCCCGGTCAACTTCATGGAAGGCCGGGTGATGGTCAAGGCCAAGTGCCCTGACGGGATCGAATCCTGGCTGGTGATCAGCGTGCCGGTGCCGAACTTCTATACCGCCGTGGAAGGCAACGTCTGGGGCTGGCCCAAGTACGTGTGCGATGAGATGACGGTGGAACACGACCGCTCCGAGGTCATCTACGAAGGCAATGTCAGGCTATCCATGGACTTCACGCCGGGTGGCGTCGACGAAGACACCATTCAGAAGCTCAGGGACCAGGGCACCGAGGGAGGCAACACCATATCCTTCCACATCAAGGGTGGCGGCATGCAACTGATCCGGCAGGGTCGCGGCGGACCGAGAAATCCTGCGGACACCTATTTCGCGGAATGGGAAGCGGGCTTGGTCAAGACCTACTTCCGGCCCGAGGACCGGCACGCCGGCCTGATACCGGAAAACTGCGTGACGCCTGGCGTCTGGCAGCGCTCGATTCGCCTCGGCGGCGGCGGTGGCGCGATGTACAAGGTCAAGAGCACGCCTCCCAAGTAGGTATTACTCGCTGAACGGAGGCTCCAGCCCCGGCTTGAGGCCGGGGCTGGAGCTTTTTTTTGGAGACTTGAAATCAACGAAGTGACATCTCTCCGCACTCGCGGAACAGCCAACCTCAAGTTGCGTCGCCGAGCGACGGCTCGCGGACATAGACGGTGAGCCGCACGAAGGAGGAGTTGGCGAAGGCATTCAGGCCTGCCGAGTTCCCCCGGTCGGCGAAATACGACGTGGACTGGACCATCGGGCACATGATGGGACCCAATGTCCTGTGGCTAACGGAGTCTCTGAGCGGACTCATGGACCTCAAGCCGGGGATGCGCGTCCTGGACCTCGGCTGTGGAACGGCCATCAGTTCCATATTCCTCGCGAAGGAGTTCGACCTCGAGGTGTGGGCGACGGATCTCTGGGTGCCGGCCAGCAACAACTGGGAGCGCATTCGCGAAGCCGGTCTCGAGGACCGCGTGTTTCCCATCTACGCGGAAGCCCACAGCCTGCCATTCGCGGAAGCGTTCTTCGACGCCATCTTGAGCATGGACGCATACCACTACTTCGGAACCGATGACCTGTTCCTTGGCAATCACCTTGCCCGGTTCGTCAGACCCGAGGGCCAGGTCGGTATTGTCGTTCCGGGCTTGGTCCAGGAGTTCCCGACCGGGAATCCGCCTGAGCACCTTGAACCCCACTGGTACTGGGACTTCGCGAGTTTTCACAGTCCCGACTGGTGGCGCCGGCACTGGGAACGGAGCGGCCTGATCACCGTGGAGCGGGCGGACATGATGCCCGACGGCTGGAAGCACTGGATGACGTCCGATTCGGTATCGGGAGAATGGAAAGGCGAGGGGTCGCACGCCGAGATGTTGCGCGTGGACGCGGGCAGGAACCTGGGATTCACGCGCATGGTGGCGCGTAGAAGGCGCGAGCCCCGGGGCCACAGCCTGTCGGGCGTCAGTTAGAGGGTGGCCCGCTCCAACAAGACCGTCAACGCGCCCGGCCGCTACGGTGACGGTCGCGGCGGTCTCGGGCTGAGCCTCCTCGTCAGGACCGCCGTGCGCGGCCACCGACGAGGCGCGCCGGGAACTGCCCCTGTGCCCACTCCGTCGACGTCGACATCTCTTGACACGGTGACGGCGGTGGCGTTTCCGGCACTCCGCGTCGCGCCCGATATTGACAACGGTAGGCCATTGGCCTACAAGAGCGCATGGAGTTCGAGTGGGACGACGCCAGGAGCGATGCCTGTTTCGCCGACCGCGGATTCGACTTCGCGTACGTCGTGCACGCATTCCTCGACGAGGACCGGATCATCGACGAGGACCGGCGCTGGGACTACGGCGAGGACCGCTACCGGCTGCTGGGCGCGGTA
>JAPOYI010000199.1 GCA_026706665.1 Gammaproteobacteria bacterium
GTAATCACGGGTTCCCTGCGCGTCAGCGCAGCGAACCCGCTGTGAGAACTCCTAGTGGAATTTCTTACCGCCCTGATACAGATTTCTTATCGGGTGGGTGTCATGGTTGAGGTATCGGGTCCCTTCGCGCTAATGTCGGGACCAGGGGGCGCGATGAGCCAGGCCAGTACTCTAGAGACACCTTCGGGAAAGATCGCGTCGGACGAGAACTTTCCCGTTGTCACCCGGCTGTTGCCGGCGCGGCTGCGGTCGCACATCGCGACGTTCTATGCCTATGCGCGGGCCATCGACGACATCGCCGACAACCCGGAACTCGACCCCGACGACAAGATCCAGCGCCTGGACGGCTTCGCCAAGGCCGTCAGCGGGGTCGGCTCCATGAATCCGGCCTTCCGCAAGGCCTACGAGCTGAGCCGCAGCCTGACGGCGACGCGCGTCACGGACCGGCACTGCTTCGACCTGGTGCAGGCGTTCAAGCAGGATGCGACCAAGCTCCGCTACGACAACTGGGACGACCTGATCGGCTACTGCAATCTCTCCGCCGCGCCGGTCGGCCGCTACCTGGTGGACCTTCACGGCGAATCGCAGAAGGTGTATCCGGACGCCGACGCGCTCTGCAACGCGCTGCAGGTGCTCAACCACGTGCAGGACTGCCAGGACGACTACCGGGCGCTTAACCGGGTGTACCTGCCGGCCAACTGGATGGTCGAGGCGGGCGTCGACGTTAAGGCACTCGACGGCAAGCAGTCGACACAGGCGTTGCGACGGGTGTTCGATCTGTGCCTCGATGCGACGGACGGGCTGCTGGATGTCGCCGCCCGTTTGCCGGGGAAGCTCCGGAACCGCCGATTTGCCATGGACGCGGCGGTGATCATCGCGATTGCGCAGAAGTTGAGCATCGAACTGCGGCGGCGGGACCCCTTGGCGGAGCGCGTTGTCCTGACCAAGATGCAATACGCCGCGTGCTGCGGATACGGCATCGGGCGGGTCATGTTCCGAAGTATCTTCCCTCCGCGCCGCGCTGGTTGACGGAGCGCCTGGTCCGGAAACCGTTCCCTGTTCCGATGTCGCTGGTCAGTGCGGTCTGGTAGTCGGAGGCTGACGGAACACTAGTGTCGGAGTCCAGAACACACGTCGTCGGCGCGGGCCTCGCCGGCCTCGCCGCTGCCGTATCCCTCGTTCGTGCGGGACGCGCCGTAACGCTCTACGAGGCGAGCGGTCAGGCGGGAGGACGTTGCCGGTCGTATGTCGATGCCAAGCTCGGATGCGCCATCGACAACGGCAATCACCTCCTGCTGAGCGGCAACAGCGGTGTCATGCGCTACCTTGCAGAAATCGGTGCTGACGACGCACTTCTCGGTCCCGCCTCGGCCAGTTTTCCTTTCCTGGACCTGCGCTCGGGCCGACGCTGGTGTCTGCGTCCCAATCGCGGACTGGTGCCCTGGTGGATCTTTGACGAGGGCCGCCGCGTCCCTGAAACAACGGCCTGGAGCTACCTGGGCGCCATGTCGTTCGCCACTGCGGGTCCGGGCCATACCGTTCGTGACCTTGTCGGGGACGACGGCGTGCTGTTCGAGCGGTTCTGGGAGCCACTTGCGGTGGCAGTATTGAACACACCGGCGTGCACTGGAGCGGCACGGCTCTTGTGGCCTGTCCTGCGCGAGACCTTCCTTCGGGGCGAGAGGGCGTGTCGGCCGCGGATAGCCCGAACCGGCCTTTCGGCGGCGTTCGTGGATCCCGCTCTCGATTTCCTTCGGTACCGGGGCGCCGCGGTCAGGTTTGGCCGCCGGCTGCGCACGATGGGAGCCTGGCAGGGCAGGGCGACGGATCTGGATTTCGGTGGGGAGACGGTGGCCCTGCGGCGGGGCGACTCCGTGGTGCTGGCGGTACCGCCGTCTGCAGCTTCGAGCCTGGTGCCCGGTCTGACGGTTCCCGGACGAAGCCATACCGTCGTCAATGCCCACTTTCGTTTGCCGGCACCGGGCCGACTGCCGCCGGAACTGCCGTTTCTCGGCTTGATCGGCGGGGTGGCGCAGTGGCTCTTCGTTCGCGGTGACATCGCGTCGGTGACCGTCAGCGCCGCCGATAAGCTCGCCGCCGAACCGGCCGAGACGATCGCCCGGAAAACCTGGAGCGACGCGGCAGCCGCACTCGATCTCGAAGGCACTGCGTTGCCCACGTATCGGATCCTCAAGGAAAGGCGGGCCACCTTCGCGCAGACGCCGGAGGAGATCCGCCGCCGTCCGCCGATGCGTGCCCCATATGCCAACGTGTACCTGGCGGGGGACTGGGTAGAGACCGGTCTGCCCGCGACGATCGAAGGCGCGATCCGCTCCGGCCACATGGCGGGCAAAGCCATCGTTCGGGCCCGAAACCCGTAGATCTGGTCGAGCACGGGTCTCGTTGCGTTGGGCAATGTCTTGCGTCTGGTGTTCCGTCAAGCCCAGATATGCGAGTGCAGCTGCGAGGGATTTTTGGTTCCTGGCGAGGCGCGACGACGCCGTGTGGCAGGCA
>JAPOYI010000038.1 GCA_026706665.1 Gammaproteobacteria bacterium
CTCACTTTGCGTTGGAATCGCATCTCAGCTTTAGGCTCATCTCGCGTTGGACAAGACTGACGCTCGACATATGGGCGGCACCTGCCCATACTGTCCAACAGGCGCACACGGAGCCCTCGCGGCATCCATTGCGCTTGTCGCCCTTTTTCGGGACTTGCGCCCGGATCCCGCCGCTTGTGTGGGGCCGGCCCACGAGAGGGGTGAATGGATTTGGACCACAATCGAATGTAGCAGTGCTTCTGAGCTATTCAGCCATCGTTGAGTCAACTAGAGCAGCTTGAGGATCGGAGGAAAGGACGAAACCCGCCACAGGAGGCTTCAAGTTGAAAATATACATAGGAAACATGCCCTACAGCGTCACTTCGGAGGAGTTGTCGGCTTTGTTCGAAGCGCATGGGCGCGTACAGGACGCGCAGGTGATCGCCGACAGGGAGACGGGACGCTCCAAGGGATTCGGCTTCATCGACATGCCGGACAACTCCGAGGCCGACGAGGCGATCAAGGCGTTGAACGGCACTCAACTCAAGGGGCGGCAGATCACCGTGAACCAGGCGCGTCCGCGCAGGGAGCGCACGCGCAGGTATTAGGCTGCGGCCTGACAGCCTGACAAACCCCGCCTGACGCCCAGGTCGGGATCAGGCGCCCAACCTCGGGACAGCGCCGACGCATGTCGGCGACGGGACTGTCGGATGCGATCCTGCAGGGCGCATGTCGATGGCCTGGAGTTTGTCGCGATCAGGAAGCCCTTGCGGTTCGGTTCGTGGCGAACAGCTCACGCAGTGCGCGACCGGGGTCGCCGGAGCGCATGAACGCTTCGCCGACGAGAAACGCATCGACGCCGGCGGCGCGCATGCGGCGGACGTCCTCCCGGGTGCGGATGCCGCTCTCGGTCACGACTGTCGTTCCCTCGGGAACTTCGGCAAGCAGCGAAAGCGTCGTCTCGAGGGACGTGTCGAACGTGCGCAGGTCCCGATTGTTGATGCCGAGGAGGGCCGGCGCCGACCGCAAGGCGTCGTCGAGTTCGCGCGCGTTGTGTACTTCTATCAACGCGTCGAAACCCAGTTGCGCGGCGAGCGCGGTGAACGATGCGATCCGTTCCGGGTCGAGGGCGGCGGCGATCAGCAGGATACAGTCCGCGCCGAGTTCCCGGGCCTCGAATACCTGGTACTCGTCGATCACGAAGTCCTTGCGGAGCACGGGGAGAGTCGCTGCCGCCTTCGCCCTTGCCAGGTGTTCGTCCGCGCCCTGAAAGAAGGTCTCGTCGGTGAGAACGGAAAGGCATGCGGCGCCGGCCGCCTCGTAGCTCTGGGCGATGGTCGTCGGATCGAAGTGTTCGCGGATCACGCCCCTGCTCGGCGATGCTTTCTTCATTTCCGCGATTACGGCGGGTTTGCGGCGTTCGACAGCGGCGGCGAAGCCGCGCGCGGGCGCGGCGTACTCCGCCGCGGCCCTCACGTGGGCGAGAGACCGCTTGCGGCGCCGCTCAGCGAGTTCTTCCGCCTTGCGGGCAAGGATTCGATCGAGGACCGTCATTGTCCGCCCATGAGCCTCGACAGGCGCGCCAGTTCCCGCAGGCGCTCGGCGGCCATTCCCGACCCGATCGCGTCCTGCGCCATCGCCACGCCGTCGGCCAGGCTGAGCGCGACCCCCGATGCGTAGATCGCCGCGCCGGCGTTCAGCGCCACGACATCCGACGCGGCTTCGTTCTCCTGGCGGAAGGCGGCCCTGATCAGCGCCAGGCTTTCGGCGGGGGATCCTGCTCGCAAGGTATCGGTGGAATGCGTTGACATGCCGAAATCCCGCGGATGGATGGAGTACTCGGTGATCTCGCCGGACTTGTACTCGACCACGCTGGACGATGCCGATACGGAGATTTCGTCGAGGCCGTCGCTATGCACGATCAGCACGTGCTCGGCACCGAGGAGCGCGGCCACTTCCGCCAGTATTCGTTGCCAGGCGGGCGCGAAGACACCGATCACCTGGCGCTTCGCGCTGGCCGGGTTCGTCAGGGGACCGAGCAGGTTGAAGACCGTGCGCACGCCAAGTTCGGCCCGGACGGGGCCCGCGTGGCGCATGGCGCTGTGGTGGGCCTGCGCGAACATGAAGCCGATGCCCGCTTCGGTGATGCATCGCGCGATCTGCTCCGGACGCAGGGCGAGGTCTACGCCCGCGGCTTCGAGCACATCGGCGCTCCCACTGGCGCTGGTCATTCCCCGGTTGCCGTGTTTCGCGACATGGGCACCGGCGGCGGCCCCCACGAAGGCCGCGGCGGTGGAGATGTTGAACAGCTTGGCGGGACCGCTGCCACCGGTGCCCGCGGTATCGACCAGGTGCGGCGCCGCCACGTCCACCTTGAGGCTGACGGCGCGCATGGCTTCGGCAGCGCCGGCGATTTCCGCCGCCGTTTCGCCCAGGGTTCGAAGCGCCATAAGCACGCCCCCGATCTGCGCCGGCATCGCGTCGCCGGCCATGATGATGTTGAACACGTCCCGGGATTCCTCGCGGGAGAGATGTTCGCCGTCGGTCAGGCGCTCGAGGGCTTCGCGTATGTCCATGTCTCAACTACCTCCGTTTCGGGCGGTCCGGGCTACCGGTCGAGGAAATTGCGCAACAGGTCATGTCCCACGCGGGTCATGAAGGACTCCGGGTGGAACTGTACGCCTTCGACATCGAACTCGCGATGCCTGAGCCCCATGATCTCGTCGTTGGCATCGTCTTCAAACCGTGTCCACGCGGTGACCTCGAGGCAGTCGGGCAACGTGTCGGGTGCCACGACCAGGGAGTGATAGCGCGTCGCTTCGAAGCCGTCGGGCAGGTCTTCGAATACCCCGCGGCCGGCGTGGTGAATGGCGCTCATCTTGCCGTGCATGACCCGTCGCGCCCGCACGATGTCGCCGCCGTAGGCCCGGGCGATGCTCTGGTGCCCGAGACAGATGCCGAGAATCGGAATCCTGCCGCCGTAGCGGCGAACGGTATCGACGGAAATGCCGGCCTCGTCGGGGGTGCAGGGACCCGGGGAAATGACGATCTTCTCGGGTGCGGCCTGCCCGATCTCTTCCAGCGTGATGTCGTCGTTGCGGCGCACGTCGACGTCCGCGCCGAGTTCCCCGAGGTACTGGACCACGTTGTAGGTGAACGAGTCGTAGTTGTCGATCATGAGGATCATGGGCAAATCCTACAGCCCCTGCCGGCGTGCCACCATGAGCGACACCTCCTGCGTCAGCACCACCGTGCCGGCGTCATCGGTCACCGTGTCGGCGAGCCGGACGATGCCGACATCGGTGCGACTCGAGGAGTCGCGCTTTTCGATGCATCGGGTCTCATAGGCGAGTGTCGTCCCGGCGCGGGCGGGATTCGGCAGCCGCAGCCTGTCCTTGCCGAGCATGGCGACCACCCGGATCGGGTCCGGGTGATCGAAAAAGAGCCGGGTGCAGATGGCGAACAGGTGTGCGGACGAGGCCACCAGCCCGCCGAACACGGACGCGCGGGCCGATTTCGGGTCGATGTGGAAGGGTTGGGGATCCCAGGCCTGCGCGAACTCGATGATGTCGGCTTCAGAGAGGTGATAAGTGCCTACGACGGAACGACAGTCGAGAGGGATGTCCTCGTAGTAGCGCATGGCGTCTGACTCGCTGGACCCGCCAGTGCCAGCGTCGACGACTCGAGGGTCAGGATGCCTGCGGCGCGATGCCCAGTTCGTCGAACATGGCCATGTCCGAATCGAAGCTCGGGTTCGGCGTCGTCAGGAGCCGGTCGCCGCAGAAGATCGAGCCGGCGCCGGCGAGGAAGCAGAGTGCCTGCGCCTCCTCCGAGAGATCGGTGCGCCCCGCCGAAAGGCGAATGACCGAACGCGGCATGAGTATGCGCGCCACGGCGATGCAGCGAACCGTTTCCAGCGGGGAGATCGTCTCTGCGCCGTACATCGGCGTTCCCTGGGCCTGCACGAGGTTGTTGATCGGCACGGATTCCGGGTGTTCTGGCAAGTTGGCTAGCTGCACCAGCAGACCGGCGCGGTCCTTGCGGGACTCTCCCATGCCGACAATGCCGCCGCAGCAGACCTTCATCCCTGCGTCCCGCACGTGGGCGAGGGTGTCGAGACGGTCCTGGTAGGTTCGGGTCGTGATCACTTCGCCGTAATGCTCGGGGGAGGTGTCGAGGTTGTGGTTGTAGTAGTCGAGACCGGCCTCGGCGAGCGCCCGCGCCTGTTCCTCCGTCAGCATTCCGAGCGTCGCGCAGGTCTCCAACTCGAGGTCCTTCACCGCCCGCACCAGTTCGCACACCTTGCGGGTCTGTGAATTGGTGGGACTGCGCCACGCTGCACCCATGCAGAATCGTGTGGCGCCCGCAGCGCGCGCCCGCTCCGCCGCCGTGACGACGTCTTCCAGTGGCAGCAGGTTGTGCATGTCGACGCCCGTATCGTAGTGAACGCTCTGCGGGCAGTACTTGCAGTCTTCCGGGCATCCACCGGTCTTGATACTGAGCAGCGTACTGATCTGCACGGCATTCGGCGCGTGATGCGCCCGGTGGATCGACTGGGCCGCGAACAGCAGGTCGTTGAGCGGCCGCGCAAACAGGGCCATCGCTTCGTCGACGGTCCAGTCGTGCCTGGTGCGCTGTTCGCTCAAATCCGTCCTCTCCTGGAACCTTGGCGCGTGAGCCTACTGAAACGTGCGCGCGAAGGCTACCGATGTTGCGCCTCGGTTCGGCCTTGATGCGAGCTCGACAAGCCGCTGTAGTCCGTGCGCACCCATTGGCTGGCGGTTGCCCTGCGGTATGATCCGTCCATGGACGCGCGGGCACATCGACGCAAGCTGCCGATCGGCATCCAGACGTTTCGCAAGATCCGCGAGGAGGACTGCTACTACGTCGACAAGACGCCGTACCTGCGGCGATTGTTGAACAATGGTTCGCATTACTTCCTGTCTCGTCCGCGCCGTTTCGGCAAGAGCCTCCTGGTGGATACGTTGAAGGAACTGTTCGAAGGCGACGAGCCGCTGTTCCTGGGGCTCGACATCCATGACCACTGGGACTGGTCCGTGCGCCATCCGGTGCTGAGGCTCGATTTCAGTCGCGGCGACTTCAGGCAACCCGGCTACCTGCATGCGAACCTGATGGCCCAGCTCGACGCCGTCGAACGCCGGCAGTCGGTGCAATCCGGCTATGCCACCGCCCCGGAACGCTTCGGCCACCTGATAGAAGCGTTGCACGAGCGCGCGGGGCAGCGGGTCGCGGTGCTCATCGACGAGTACGACAAGCCGATTCTGGATGCGCTGCAGGACCCGGAAGTCGCGCACGCGAATCGCGACTACCTGCGCGGTCTGTATTCCACCATCAAGTTCTGCGACGCCAACATCAGGTTCACCCTGCTGACCGGGGTCAGCAAATTCTCCAGGGTCAGCCTGTTCTCCGGCCTCAACAACCTCAAGGACCTCACTCTGGATCCCCGCTACTCGGCGATTTGCGGCTATACGGAGGCGGACCTCGACGCGGTATTCGGGCCCGAACTGCCGGGCTTGGACCGGGACCTGATCCGCGACTGGTACAACGGCTATAGCTGGCTCGGAGAAGACAAGGTCTACAACCCTTTCGACCTGCTCCTGCTGTTCGACGAGCGCAGGTTCGCGGCGCACTGGTTCGAAACCGGTTCGCCTACCTTCCTGATCGACACGTTGGTGCGGCGCGGCGTCCGCTCTCCCGACCTCGATGGCATGCTCGGCAGCGACGAACTGCTTTCGAGTTTCGATGTCGACGACATCGCGCCAGAGGCGCTGCTTTTTCAGACGGGATATCTCACCATCGAAAGCGTCGAGCCGGTGAACGGGGAGATGTACTACCGCTTGGCCTGCCCCAACCGCGAGGTGCGGCAGAGCCTCAACCGGAGTCTGCTCGCGCGATTGACGGACAGCCGTTCGGGTCGGGCCGAACAGCGCCTTCGGCTTCGCGACCTGCTGCTCGCCAACGACTTCGCTGGCATGGCAACGCTGTTCCGGGCGTTTTTCGCCAGCATCCCGCACCAGTGGCACATCAACAATGACATCGCGCGTTACGAGGGTTACTACGCCAGCGTGTTCTATTCGTATTTCGCCGCGCTGGGTCTCGACATCACGGTAGAGGACAGCGGCAGCCGCGGACGGCTCGACATGATGGTGGACTTCAACGGCCACATATACCTGTTCGAGTTCAAGGTGGCGGAACTGGCGTCCGAGGGCGCCGCGATGGCGCAGTTGAAGGAGCGCGGCTATGCCGACAAGTATCGCCACCTGGGTCGCCCGATCCATCTGGTCGCGGCGGAGTTCAGTCGCGAGTCGCGCAACCTGGCGGGCTTCGCGGCCGAATCGGGTTAGTGTCCCGTCTTGCGCCAGTCATCGGACAGGGCGGGGAATCCTGCCCGGGGTTCGCGGGCGCGCCTTTGGCGAGGTGGCGCATTGTTGGCGGCGGCATGGCTTGCGAGCGGTTGCGCGATGCTCGGCTACTACGCCCAGGCGGCCGCCGGACACTTCGAACTGCTCCGGTCGAGCAGCTCGGTCAAGTCGATCATCGCCCATCCGGATACGGAGGAAGCGCTTCGGGACCGTCTCCTGCTGGCGAGGGAGGTTGTCGATTTCGCCCAGTTGGAACTCGGGTTCGATGCCGGGAACAGCTACCGGCGTTACGCGGCACTCGACGAGCCGTTCGTTGTGTGGAACGTGTTCGCCGCGGGGTCGCTGTCGCTTGACGGTCGCCAATGGTGTTATCCCTTCGTCGGGTGCGTGCCCTATCGGGGTTACTTCGATCGGCGCACCGCCTTCGGGGAGGAGACCAGACTGGCGCGCCGGGGCTACGAGACCTACGTTGCGGGTGTCGCGGCCTACTCCACCCTGGGCTGGTTCGATGATCCCCTGCTGAGCACTTTCGCCGACTGGCCGGAACCTCGCCTGGTCGAACTCCTGCTGCACGAGCTTGCCCACCGGCGGGTCTGGGTAAGGGACGATGCGTCTTTCAACGAGTCTTTCGCGGTGTTCGCCGGCGAGACAGGGGCGCGGATCTGGTTCCGGAAGACCGGTCGCGAATCGGAATTCGACGGTTACCTGGTTTCGCGCCGCGGATGGCAGCGTCTTCGGGCACTGCTGTTGGCTACCAGGGCGCAACTGGAGTTGGTATATCGGAGCGCGGACGAGGAAGATCGGCGAAACCGCGAGAAGACTCGTGTGCTTGAAACCTTCCGGCGTTGTTATGCGCAACACAAGCCATTGCTCGGCGATGGAGCGTTCGACGGCCTGGTGGAGGCGGTCAACAACGCCTACTTCGTGGCGCTCGGCACCTATGAGGACTGGTATCCGGCCATGGCGGCGCTATACCGGCAGGCGGGCGGCTGGACAGCTTTCCTGGACGCGGTGGATGTGCTGGCAGGCCTCGCCCCGGAAGAGAGGAGGGCTGCGCTTCGCGCGGCGCAACCGCGGCGCCGCGCCGGGAATGGCGAGCTCGAATGGCCGCCCTGCCGCCTTGCAAACCTGCCTGCGGCCCGCGAAGGCCACGCGATGTCCTATCTTCCGCTCACCGCCTCGAAGCTGCCCAGCGCCGCGCGAAGGTTCTCGGCGATCTCCTCCAGGAGCACTTCCGGCTCCGGCAAGTTCTCCAGGTCAGTCATGGAGGCGTCCTTCAGCCAGAACACGTCGAGGCTCGCCTTGTCGCGCTGAAGCAGGTCTTCCCGCGAATACGCGCGCCATCGACCATCCGGCGTATCTTCGCTCCAGGTCTCCTTCCGGCCATGGCGGTTCTCGGGTTTGTAGCACGCAACGAAGTCCTCAAGGTGGCCATACGTCAGCGGCTTCTGCTTGAGCGTGTGATGCACGTTCGTGCGGTAGTCGTAGAACCAGACCTTCGATGTCTGCGGATCGGGACTGGCTGGTCGGTTGTCGAAAAAGATGACGTTCGCCTTTACTCCCTGGGCGTAAAAGATGCCGGTCGGCAGGCGGAGAATCGTATGCAGGTCCGTGGTTTCAAGGAGTTTGCGCCGGATCGTCTCGCCCGCGCCGCCCTCGAACAGCACGTTGTCCGGCACGACGACTGCGGCGCGGCCGGTGGTCTTCAGCATGGTCCGGATGTGCTGGACGAAGTTCAGCTGCTTGTTCGATGTTGTCGCCCAGAAGTCCTGGCGGTTGTAGGTCAGGTCGTCGGTTTCCTGCTCGCCGTCGGCGTTGGTGAAACTCATCGAACTCTTCTTGCCGAAGGGCGGGTTGGCGAGGACGTAGTCGAACGTTTCCGATGGCGGCGAGATCAGCGCGTCGGTGGGTGAGATCGGAGTCTCTCCGGTCATCTCTCCGATCCCGTGGAGGAACATGTTCATGAGGCAGAGCCGTCGGGTGCCCGCGACGATCTCGTTGCCGTGGAAGGTGGCGTTCTTCAGGAACGCTTTCTGCTCCCTGTCGAGCGCATGGTGTTCCGGGTCCGTGAGGAACGTGTGGGAGGCGAGGAAGAACCCACCCGTCCCGCAGGCGGGATCGGCGATGGTCTTGTCGGGTTCGGGGCGTACGCATGCCACCATCGCCCGGATCAGGGCGCGCGGCGTGAAGTACTGGCCCGCGCCGGATTTCGTGTCCTCGGCGTTGCGTTCCAGCAGCCCCTCGTAGATGTCGCCCTTCACGTCCGCGCCGAGCACTACCCAGTCGGTGCCGTCCACCATGGCGATCAGGCGGAAGAGCTTGGCCGGGTCGGTGATCTTGTTCTGCGCCTTGGTGAAAATCTGGCCCAGCATGCCTCTCTGCTGGCCGAGCCTGCGAAGCAGGGCAACGTAGTGCGCTTCAAGCTCCGCACCGCGGCGGGTGGTGAGACTCGTCCAGCTATAGTCTTCGGGGATGCCGACATCGCGGCTGTAGGGCGGTCTGGCGTATTCGTCCGCCATCTTGAGGAAGATCAGGTAGGTCAGTTGCTCAAGGTAGTCGCCGTAGCCGACGCCGTCGTCGCGCAACGTGGTACAGAAGCTCCAGACCTTCGAGACGATGGAGGCAGAGTTCACTTGCCGGGTTCCGCGAGTTGGCGGGCCAGCGCCTCTCCGGCAGACGTGCGACGGTACCGCTGGTTCCTGCTCGTGGGCTTGTCTGGCAAGGTCATCTCGATGAGGCCGGCTTCGAGGGCGGGTCTGAGGTAGGTGTCGATGAAGCTGCGTCGGTCGCGCAGGTTCAGCGCGGCCTGCAATTCGGCGCGGCTGGATTCGCGTTGGATTGCGCCGATTAGGTGCGCGACACCTTCGGTAACTTGCGGGGGATCTTGGTGGGTATCTTGTGGGGTGTCTTGGGGGAATGTGGAAGATTTTTCCTTTTCTTCCAGTGGGTTATCTTGTTCGGTATCTTGTAGGCCGCTGGCATCGCCCGCCCCGGCTGGAAATGACGTGTGCGCCGGCAGCCGCACGCGAAACCAGGTTCGATCATCATCGGTTTCGAAGCTCGGCGCCGGCGAGCCGTTGTTGTGCATCGCCCGCAGGATCTTCGGTACGCCGGTCGAGCGGCCTTCCGCCAAATCCAGTTCCTTCAGGAACTCGCCGATCCGCCGATTGCGATAGCGGCGGCTCACAGCCTGGCCCCGTCGCAGGTCTTCCATCCGGATGGAGCGGTCGGCACCGGGATAGCTCAAGACCAGCAACTCCTCCCGCGTGATCCGCACCTCGACGGGTTCGCGCTCCTCGTAGGAGCGGTGGTAGATGGCGTTGCCGAGCGCCTCCTCGATCGCCGCCACCGGGAAGTTCCAGAACCGATCGGCTTCGGGCCTGTCGGCGTGCTTGACGACCGCCTGCTTCAGGTAATTGCCCTCGATGTAGCTGATCGCGTCGCGCAGGATCGCCGCCAGCGGTCCGCGAAATTCCTTCTCCTCGAAGTTGTCACCGCCGGGCCCGTCCGGAAACCAGACGACGTCGATCTGTGTCGCGGGGAAGAATTCATGTGGACGGTCGTTGAAGAACAGGAGGCCGACATTCTTCGGGAACACGGCTTCCGAGGGCCCGCCGACGATGTTCATGCGTCGTCCGAGTGCCTCCATCGACAGCTCGGCCACTTCCGGCAAGAGGTCGCTGCCGACATCCTGCAGGTGTTGTTGAATCAGCCGGAAGGAGAGATCGTCCAGCGAGGCGTTCTGATTGTAACGGTCGTCGAAGGGCACGGTCGCCGCCAATCCGAGCAACTCGCGCTCGTCCCCGCCGCGCGCCCGTACCGTGCTGCTGTGCTTGCGGATGTGGTAGGCCCACTCGCGGTTGCCCGCCGAGAGGCTGACTCTCGTCCGGTAGGGCCGCGTTTCGCCGCCGGGCGCGTATAGCACGAGGATCGTCTTGCCGTCGATCTCGTGAACTGCCGTCAACGGATGGTACGGGGGCTGAATCGCGGAGTTGCCCAGATTGAGCATTTCCTTCTGTATGCCGTCGATGGTATTCGGATCGATGCCCCTCGGCGGCAACACCGGCCGACCGTCGAGTTCCTCCACGCCCAAGACGACATAGCCGCCGCCCAGATTGTGGAAAATCGTTGGCAAACGCGCCGAGCGTGTGCAGGACGCTCTCCGGGTTCCATCCGGCCTTGTACTCGACCCGCTCGCTCTCGATAGTGCGCCGCCGCAGGAGGCTGTCGATGTTGATGGGGAGGGCGACTGTCATCGCGGGACCGTGGCGCTCGCCGGTCGGCGTGCACGCGTTCGGGGCTTGGTGGTCGCATCCCCGTCGCGGCTGGCGCGGATGCGGGCAAGCAGCGCCTGCGCTGGCTCGTCGTCGGGATCCTGGGGGACCAGTTCGCCCGAGAATGCCTTCTTCAGGATGGCCTGACGAAGTGCTTCGGCGCGGGCGAGGGAGGCCTCGATTTCTGCGTCCAGGGCTTCTGCAGCCTCAAGGCGATCATCGAGAGTCCCAATGATCTCGGCTTGTTCGGCGGGCGAGCAGATCGGAATCGGCAGACTTCCCACCTTGGTGATGCTAAGCGTATGAAGCCCGGATGTGGAACTCGCTTGAGCGGTGACGAGCTTCCGTCCGATCGGCGACATCATGAAATACAGGGCGAAACGAGACGAAAGGAGGCCATTCGTGCTGAACCGGATCAGATGATTTTGATGAGTCACACTGGGGACGCTGCCATCCCAGATTGCAACGCGTCCGATCTGTTCGATGGACCCGTTGCCCTCAACGAATAGAAGGTCTCCCGTTGAGAGGCGGGTTTTCCGCAGCTCATCTTCGGTTAGGCCAATCTCCATGATCTCATCGAGTGCCAAACGGTTGGAATAGACGTTGGCCACTCGCAAATATTTGGCTTTTCTCGGCAGCGCATTGCGGCTCGGATTCTTCGTTAGCCCACCGGTTACTTGGCCAAGTTCGAATAGAGAGAGCCACAGCCAATGTCGCGGAGTTGAGGTGGCAACGTCCGTTGGAGCCTTGGTTTTGACTTCGAAGTGGGCGGCCCGTCTGGGTCTCGCGGGTTTCCTGCCCTTCTCTCCACCCTTCCTCCATTTGTCAACGGCTTTCTGCCAGTCGTCGAGCCCCCTTTTGTGGCTGCTTTCGCGTTCCTCGCTGATCCGGGCGAGGAGGGCGTCCGGGCTTTCGAGCTTTTCGCGATTCTCCGCCCGCCAGTCGGCGGTGAGCCGGCCTTCGAAGGCGGACTTGAGAAGCGATTGGCGATAGAGGTCGATGTTCCCTTTCGCGGCACGAAGGCTCGCGACCCCCCGGTCGATTTCGTCGAATAGCGTCTCGATCCTGTCTGCTATTCGGCGTTGTTCGTTCGTTGGTGGCAACCCGATCTGGTGCTCTTCGAGAATGGTGGCTGGCACACGTTTTTGACCGACGGCTCCGGTCATGTTGTGTTCGGCGTGAAAGCGAAAAGCGCGGTTGGATACAGCACGATAGATGAAGCGCTGGTCGACCCCGTCGGCTGGCCTCAGCACATGAAATTCGGTCGATCCAAAGCCGTGTTCGCTTACCAAATCAGGAACGACGGCCATTTTGCCGTTCTCCATGCAGGGCGTGATCTTGGCGAAAAGGATGTCGCCTTTCCGAAAGGGCGTGTAGCCTTTCCGAACTGCCCCGAAACTGCGCGTTTCGCTGACGTCGATCTTGCCGGTTCCTGCCTCGACGGCTGGCATCGGCACAAAGGACACAACGCTCTCCGTGTCGATGGAGTTCTTGTCGACGCGCGGGTTGATTGCGCATATCTCACGGAGCGGTGCGCTAGCCCATCCGGGAGGCCAGTCCGTCATGCCGCCAGCGCCTCGTTCATCTCGGACATCACGTCATCCATCCCGTCACCGAAGAGCACGTACATCCGCCCCATCCCGCCGTGCGCGTCGAAGGGGGCCATCTCCAGATCGTCGCGCTCGATGGTGAACGAAGTCGCAAGGTGGTCGCGGATCATGCGGAGCCAGGCCATCTGCTCATCGGAGAACTTCTCGCCCGCCCCGGCGTGACGATCCAGAATCCAGGTCTGGAAGTTCCGCCTGACCCGATCAGAGTGGCGCGTCAGGGTCTCGTCCAGCCCGCAGACGCGCCGTATGAGGGCGACCAGGGCTGTCAGTTTGTTGACTGGATTCTCGCCCTTGTAATCGTCGAGATGCGCATAGGCGCGCCAGACGGTAAGTGGGGCCAGACGCGGTTGATCCTCCCTGAGCTTCGCCATCAGGTCCTTGATCATCGTGTAGGTGACCTCGGCTCGGCGGGCAGGCTGGGTGAAGAAGATTGTTAGTGCCTCTATCTCGTCGCGGTTCTCCTTCAGGTACTCCTCGAAGTCGCTTGCGATCTGCTTGGCGTTCTCGGTCGCATCGCCCGCCCATCCAGCGCCCAGGAGATCGTCCAGGTTGTCGTGGTCGATGGTCTGTTCGTTGTCGCGGCGGACCGTGTCCATCAGGTTGATGACCGGACCGGTGAAGACGTTGGCCGCCCGCTTGATGCGCTCTTCGCGCGCGGCCCGCATGGCGGCGGCGTCGGGTTCCGGGTAGCCCGCGGCGATGGCGTCGGCCTCGACCCTGTCGGCGTCGATGGCGTCGAGCAGTTCGCGGACGATGGCGGAGAGGGACTTGCCGGCGGCTTGTTCGATCCTTGTCTGGGCTTCCGTGCCGAGCGCGTTGTCGAGGCGCGACAGGCGCCCGGCCAGCGAACTCACCGTCTCCTCGGACCGGTCGCCCATCATCAGCCCCATGGCGAGGTCCTTGAACGGGACGGAGGGCTTCGTGTCGAGCGGCTGGCTGTCGGTCTTTATCGACTTCGTGACGCCCACGGCATCGACGATGACGTAATGGGTCTTGGCGGAAGCGGACGGCGTGACCTTCTGCAGGTCGTCCGGCGTGAGGACGCGGGTGCCCCGACCCTTCATCTGCTCGAAGTAGTTGCGGGACTTGACGTCGCGCATGAACAGCAGGCATTCGAGCGGCTTGATGTCGGTGCCGGTGGCGATCATGTCCACGGTGACGGCGATGCGCGGGAAAAACCCGTTGCGAAAGGCGGCGAGTGTGGACTTCGGAGTCTTGGCCCCATTGGTGATCTTGCGGCAGAACTCGTTGCCTTTGCCGAACTCCTGCCGAACGGTCTGGATGATGTCGTCGGCGTGGCTGTCGGTCTTGGCGAAGATCAGGGTCTTGGGAAGTTCCCGGCGGTCGGGAAATATCCTTGGCCAGTTGTTGTGGAAAGCGCGAATGACGGTGCGTATCTGGTCTGGATTCACGACCGAACGGTCGAGTTGCGCGGCGGTGTATACGGTCGGCTCGTCCTGGACTTCCCATCGGCGGGCGCGGGTCTGCCGCTCCCGCTTCTCCACGAGTTGCTCGGCCTTGATGGTGTCACCGCTTTGCGTGATCTGCGTGTCGATCAGGTAGATCTCGTTGCCCACGTTGACCTTGTCCGCCACGGCCTGTTCGTGGGTGTATTCGCTGACGACATTCTTCTGAAAGAACCCGTAGGTGCGGTTGTCCGGCGTGGCGGTGAGGCCGATCAGGAAGGCATCGAAATACTCGACAACCTGGCGCCACAGGTTGTAGATCGAGCGGTGGCATTCATCGATGATGACCACGTCGAAGTATTCGGGCGGGAGCGCGGCGTTGTAGACGACCGGCAGCGGTTCCCTGCGCTGCCATCTCCGCTCCTCGGGATGTTCCTCTTCCGCACCCTCCGGAAGTTCCTCGCCCTTGAGCGTCGCGTACATGCGCTGGATCGTGGAGATGACGACCTGTACATCACCGGCGATGGAAGGCGAAGTCAGGCGCTGGACGTTGTAGAGCTCGGTGAACTTGCGGTTGTCGTCGTTGGGGAGGAACGCCATGAACTCCTGCTCCGCCTGCTCGCCCAGGTTGCGGGTATCGACCAGAAAGAGGACGCGCCCCGTGTCCGCGTGCTTCAGCAGGCGGTAGACCTGCGTGATGGCGGCGAACGTCTTGCCGGATCCGGTCGCCATCTGGACGAGCGCGCGCGGCCTGGCGGCCTTCAGCGAAGCTTCGAGTTTGGTGATCGCCTTGATCTGGCACTTGCGCAAGCCGTGGTGGTTCAGCGGCGGGAGCGAGGCGATGCCCGACCGAAAGGACCGTTTGGCGCGCGTCCAGGCTCGAACTGTCGCCGGTCGGTGGAAGCTGAAGACTTCGCGCGAGCGCGGATTGGGGTCGGGCCCGTTCGTGAATCGGGTGATCTGCCCCGTGGCCTGGTAGAGGAATGGAAGAGGTTCGGCGTTCGAGACCCACTTGAGCCCGGCGTTGGCGTAGCCCTCCGACTGCTCTTCGGCCGTGGTGAGCCGGTCGCCCCAACTGTCCGGTTTGGCCTCCACGACGCCGACGGCTCGCCTGTCGACGAAGAGAACATAGTCGGCAGGTCCGACATCGGTCGGGTATTCGCGCACCGCGATGCCGAGCCCGGCGTTGAAGTCGAGCGCGGCCCTGTCCTGTACGCGCGATCCCGCTGTCCGGAGGCGATCATCGATCCGGTCTCGGGCGATTTGCTCCGGGTTTTGGTTGATGCCCTGCATGCGGTAGCTCTCAGACGCGCTCTTCCGCCGTCGCCAGCCTGTATTTGATGGCAGGACCAATGTCCCGAACAGTGCGACTGGTGCTCATGTCGACGTCTCCTGTTTGGTCTGTTCCCGATCTGTCCGACCGCAAACTATGCAATCAGGGAACCAAGGTCAAAGCTCGCCTCCCCGTTGCCTACATGGGACTCGGCGGGTTACCGAACGGAAGAGTCAATCCGAATACGACGCGAGTTGCTGGTCGAACGCCAATTTCCTGACCGCTTTGCCGACGCGCCGAAGCTCTGTGGCAAGGTCGATGATCGAAATGTCCGCAAAGGAGTAGTTGGGACCCGATGATTCCAGGAAGCGATCGGCCAGGTGCATGACGTCTGTCGAGCGGAGCAGGATGTCCGATCCGACGGTTGTTATCGTCCACGGACTCTCATGATCGAGGGAGCTTTCGATGTCGTCGCGCAGCCTCTGGCCGAGAGCGCGACGATTGCGTCCATCTCGCACATGGGTGATGTGGCTCGCGACCTCGAACAGCACGGGTACTGTGACGAACAGTTCGCCCCCGGTCTCGATGAACTCGGCGGTATTGGCGAGGACGGTCGACGTGCGTGACCTATTGAAGTAGCGGGGCACTCGATAGAGTTCGAGCAGCCAGGAGGTGTCGAGAATCGCTGTGTCGCTCAAGACAGCGACGCGAGCCACTCCCGCGTTTCTTTCGCCCGCTTTTTCGCGAAATCCGGCGAGAGATGCCGTTCGAGTACACCGTGCGAGACGAAATCGCCAAGGCCGCCCCGTAGGCCGATAGTGCCGGCGATGTCCATATCGCCGAGCCTGGTGACCCGCGATCCGCTGTCGGAATCCTCACTGTGACAGATGAGGACGCTTTTCATCTGCGATTCATCAAAGGCATCCATGAACGCTGGATTGTGTGTCGTGACGAGAACATTCAGCTTACGCCGACTTGCCGTCGCGGCGAGTGCGCCGACGAGCAGCTTGGCCCGGCTCGGATGAAGCCCGTTGTCGAACTCCTCGACGACGATTCGGGATCCGTCGGGAACCGTCTCCAGCGCTGTGATAATGGCGAGCATCCGCAGCGTGCCGTCGGACAGCATCCGCGCGTCAACCAGTTTCCTTGTGTTGGTCCCGTTTCGCTGGTCAGGCACGAAGCCGGCCATGACGTCCCCAAGGGATGTCTCCTCAAACCCAATCCCGGTGAATGGCTCTTCTGGTATCTGCCGCATGATCTCTGTTATGCGCCGCAATGCGGGCGTGTCCTCCCGTTGGAAATCGCTCAGTGCGAACAGAACGGACGAGAGGTTGGCGCCGTTGCGGAGAAGCTGGGGCGCGTACTCGACGCGCGCGTACTCGCGCATCGCTTTCGGCTGTGGGTCGAATATGTAGGAGTTCCGAAGATGGCGTCTGACCCACTCAACCGTTCGTGTTGACGTTCGGAGTCCGGGGGCCGTCGAACGACTGTTCCTGATGATCTCTTCGTAGCGCGAAAGGACGGAGCGTGACGCCGACAGCGTACAGGTCGGATTCCGACCGCGCGCGAAGTTGCTGTACTTGACCTGCATCAGGTCACCGTGGTCGTGCACGGCGTCGAAGAAGAGTTGATGTCCGACCTTCAAACTCTCCGCAGCCAACTGAAGGTCGTTTTTTCCACGGACAGCGATTCGGATGAAATAGTCCACAGGCTGGTTGCGAACACGAGCTCTATTGAATCGGAGCCCGAAGCTCTTTCTGCCGAAACGCACGCACGACCGGAGGCCGCCCCGCACTTCGAAGGAACCGCCGCGATCAGTATCGGTAATCTCGTTGAACGGCACGCCCCGGGCGAGGGCGGCGAAGAGTTCGACGCCTTCGATAAGGTTGGTCTTGCCCGATCCGTTCCTGCCGAGCAAAACGGTCAGGGGGTCGAACAGGTTGAGTTCGGCGCGGGCGAAGTTCTTGAAGTCGGTCAGGCAGTGCGTGAGGAGTCCCGCATGAGAGGGTTCTACTTGCGGCCCGTCGTCGCCTTGCGGCGATCAGGCATTGTATCAGGTGCGGAGGCGGGTCAAACGAAGTAGAGGTCGAGGTCGCTGTCTGAAAGCGTTCCCGATCCGATTGTCCGTGGCGGCAGGAGGGCGGCAGGTATTGCTGGATGCATACATTCGTGCGACATTGCGGCAGTCGAGATCGGTGCCGAGTGTCAAGGGGAGGTGCCTTGGAGCAACTGGGCGAATACCTGATTCGTGCGCCCCGCGGACGCGTGTGGGAAGCGCTCAACGATCCGGCGGTATTGCGGCAGTGCATCGAGGGTTGCCAGCGTTTCGACCGGATCGAGGACGACCGGTACGCGACCGAAGTCAAGGCGAGGGTCGGGCCGGTGAGGGCGACGTTCAAGGGAACCGTGTCCCTCATCGACGCGGTTCCCCCGGAAAGCTATGGCCTGGAACTTGCCGTCAACAGCGGCGCGGCGGGTTTTGGCAAAGGGACAGCGTCCGTCACCCTGACGGAGACCCCGGAGGGCACCCTGCTCGCATACACGGCTGCCGGCAACGTCGGCGGCAAGCTCGCCCAGATCGGCCAGCGGCTCATCGACGTGGCGGCGCGCAAGACGGCGGACGGATTCTTCGAGACGTTCGCTGGAATTGTCGTTGCACAAGCGTGCGAAGACCCGGCCGGGAGTCCGGTCGAGACGGACGCGGCGAAACCGGACGGGGATATAGAGGCGCCCGCTGCCGGCAACGCCTGGCGGACGCGTCTGGCATGGGGGGCGGGATTGGCGTTATTGTTGGTCGCCGCGTTCATTCTTCTATAGGACGACGTCAGGCCGATACAGCCGGAGGAGGTTTCAGGTGGAAGTTACGTTAACGGTCAACGGTGCACCGCACAGCCTTGATGTGCCGGACAACGCGTTGCTGGTGGAGGTGCTCCGCGAACGCCTTGGCCTCACCGGCACGCATGTCGGATGCGACACCAGCCAGTGCGGCGCGTGCGTGGTGCACATGGACGGGTGTGCGGTGAAGTCGTGCACGGTTCTGGCGGGGCAGGCGGACGGTGCCGAAGTGACCACGATTGAGGGTATCGGCACGGCGGACGCGCTGCATCCGATGCAGGAGGCGTTCCGCGACTGTCACGCCCTGCAGTGCGGGTTCTGTACGCCGGGCATGATCATGGCGGCCATTGACCTGGTGAAGACGTCGGAGGACCTTGACGAGCAGGCGGTCCGCGACGGGCTGGAAGGCAACCTTTGCCGGTGCACCGGTTATCACAACATCGTCCGCGCGGTGCTCGCCGCGCGCGACAACATGTAGGCGGGGACGAGGAGGAGACGAGCATGGCGGAAAACGGCACAGGCATCGGCGCAGCCGTCAAGCGCAAGGAAGACATGCGTTTCATTACCGGCGCCGGTCGCTATACCGACGACATCGACCAGGCTGGCCAGGCCTGCGCGGTGTTCCTGCGGTCGCCGCACGCGCGGGCGACCATCGGCGGCATCGACACCGGTGCCGCGTTGCAAGTTCCGGGCGTGGTCGCCGTCTATACCGGCGCGGACCTCGCGGCGGACGGTATCGGCGACCTGCCGTGCGGCTGGCTGGTGAAGTCGAAGGACGGCTCCGACATGATCCAGCCGCCCCATCCGCCGCTGGCGGTGGAGCGCGTCAACTACGTCGGCGAGCCCTACGGGCTGGTCATTGCCGACTCGCTGCAAGCCGCGCGCGACGGCGCGGAGGCGGTCGTCGCGGACTTCGACGACCTGCCGGCGGTGGTGGGCGTGGCGACTGCCGACCAGGCCGACCAACTGCATGAGTCGGTCCCCAATAACCAGTGCTACGACTGGGAACTTGGCGACAAGGTAGCCACCGACGCCGCTTTCGCCAACGCGGACCATGTCGCCTCGCTCGACATCGTCAACAATCGGCTCATTCCCAACGCGATGGAGCCCCGCGCCGCAGTCGGCGACTACGATGCGGCTTCCGGCGTGTATACGCTCCACACGACTTCCCAGAACCCGCACCTCGAGCGACTGGTGCTGGCCGCTTTCGTGCAGGTCGCGCCGGAGTCCAGGTTGCGGGTCGTATCACCTGATGTCGGCGGCGGTTTCGGCTCCAAGATCTTCGTCTACGCGGAGGAGACCGCGGTGATATGGGCTGCGGGCAAGCTGCGGCGTGCCGTGAAGTGGCGGGCGGAACGTTCCGAATCGTTCCTGGCGGACGCGCACGGCCGTGACCACGTCACGAAGGCGGAGCTGGCGCTGTCGTCCGACGGCACGTTCCTGGGGTTAAGGGTCAAGACCATCGCCAACATGGGCGCCTATCTTTCGACCTTCGCATCGAGCGTGCCGACCTACCTCTACGGCACGTTGATGGCGGGGCAGTACAAGACGCCGGCGATCTACGTCGAAGTGCGCGCCATGTTCACGAATACCGCGCCGGTGGACGCGTATCGGGGCGCGGGCCGTCCCGAAGCGACGTACGTGGTGGAACGGCTGGTCGAGACCGCGGCCCGGGACCTTTCCATGGACCTGGCGGAGATCCGGCGCAGGAATTTCATCCAGCCGGAGGACTTTCCGTACGCGACGCCGGTTGCCCTCACCTATGACACTGGCGACTACGAGGCGAGCCTGGACAAGGCGCTGCGGCACATCGACTACCAGGGTTTCGGAGCCCGGCGCGCCGCGTCGGAAGCGAACGGCAACAGGCGCGGCATCGGCTTCTCGAGTTATATCGAGGCGTGCGGTCTCGCGCCGTCCCAGGTGGCCCTGTCGCTGGGCGCGGGCGTCGGCCTGTTCGAAAGCGCGGAAGTGCGTGTCAACGTTACGGGTTCGGTGACGGTCATTACCGGTTCGCACAGTCACGGCCAGGGGCACGAGACGACGTTCGCGCAAGTGGTGTCCGACCGCCTTGGCATCCCGCTGGACGATGTGGAGGTCGTCCACGGTGACACGGCACGCTCGGACTACGGCCTCGGCACGTACGGCTCGCGCTCCATCGCGGTGGGTGGATCGGCGCTCATCAGGGCGACCGACAAGATCATCGCCAAGGGCAAGAAGATCGTCGCGCACAACTTCGAGACGACCGAGGACAACATCGATTTCACCGACGGCATATTTGCAGAGCATGAGTCGAACCGGTCGATGGCTTTTGCCGAAGTGGCTTTCGCTGCCTATGTCCCGGCCAATTTCCCGCTGGATGAGCTGGAGCCGGGTCTTTCCGAAAAGGCGTTCTACGATCCGGGCAACTTCACCTATCCGGCCGGAACGCACATCTGCGAGGTGGAGATCGACGGCGAGACGGGCGTTCCGACGATCGCGGCGTTCGTCGCGGTGGACGACTTCGGTCACGTGATCAATCCGATGATCGTCGAAGGGCAGGTCCATGGCGGGTTGTGCCAGGGCATCGGCCAGGCGTTGCTCGAACACGGCGTCTACGACGACGCCGGACAGCTTGTGACCGGCTCGTACATGGACTACTGCATGCCGCGGGCGGACGATGTGCCGAGCTTCACGGTGGACACTACCGTGACGCCGTGCACGCACAACCCCCTGGGGGTCAAGGGTTGCGGGGAGGCGGGCGCGATCGGCGCCACGGCGGCGGTGATGAACGCCGTCACCGATGCGCTGGGGGTGAAGAGCCTGCCGATGCCCGCTACACCGGAAACCGTTTGGAAGGCGTTGGGCAGCGCCGGTTAGGGAGGAAGACTCGATGTACCAGTTCAACTATCGCAAGGCGTCGAGCTTGGAGCATGCGGCGGACCTCCAGGCCAACGCCGAGGACGGCGTCTATCTCGCCGGCGGCATGACACTGATTCCCACGTTAAAGCAGCGCCTCGCTGCGCCGTCGGACGTCATCGACGTGGGCGGCCTTGACGGTCTGCGCGGTATCGATGTCGGCGCGACGGTGCGCGTCGGCGCCCTCACCGCCCACGCGGAGGTTGCCGCCTCAGCCGAGGTGCGCGGCGCGATTCCCGCGCTTTCGGACCTGGCGGAGGGAATCGGCGATGCGCATGTGCGCAACCGGGGCACCATCGGCGGCTCGGTCGCCAACAGCGATCCGGCGGCGGACTATCCGGCGGCGGTGGTGGGGCTCGGTGCCACGGTGCATACCGATCGCCGCTCCATTGTCGGCGACGACTTCTTCACGGACCTGTTCGAAACGGCGCTCGACGAAGGCGAGATCATCACTTCCGTGGAGTTTCCCGTGCCCGCCCAGGCCGCTTACGCGAAGTTCCCGAATCCTGCCTCGCGCTATGCCATCGTCGGCGTGATGGTTGCGGAAGTCGATGACGCGGTGCGGGTGGGCGTCACGGGCGCGGGGCCGTGTGCCTTTCGGTCGGCGGAACTCGAAGCCGCGCTGGCGGGTGGCCTGTCGGTTTCGGCGCTCGACGGGGTTTCGGTTTCGAGTGGAGATCTCAACTCGGACTTGCACGCTTCGGCGGAGTACCGCGCCCATCTCGTCGTCGTGATGGCGAGACGGGCGGTGGCGCAATTGACCTGAACATCGCTTCCCGGAGTCAGACTCCGTAGACGGTCGGTGAGTCATCGATCGGGGAAACGCCCCCGGCTGAAGGCTCTTTCATGGGAGTACGCATCCGTCGACAGGTGCAACGCCGGAACTTCCTCACGCGTCATCGATCGGGGAAACTCCCCCGGCTGAAGGCTCTTTCAATGGGAGTACGCATCCGTCGACAGGTGGAACGTCGGAACTTCCTCACGCGTCATCGATCGGGGAAACTCCCCCGGCTGAAGGCTCTTTCAATGGGAGTACGCATCCGTCGACAGGTGGAACGTCGGAACTTCCTCACGCGTCATCGATCGGGGAAACTCCCCCGGCTGAAGGCTCTTTCAATGGGAGTACGCATCCGTCGACAGGTGGAACGTCGGAACTTCCTCACGCGTCAGCGATCGGGGAAACTCCCCCGGCTGAAGGCTCCCTGGTCGCAACTGTTCCGTACCCGATTCAGGTGGCGTACAGGTACGTCCCGTAACTCATTGATTCTGGCGGGCATACGGTGCTGGACGGCTCGCCGGAATTGCGCTCCCTGGTCCTATACTTGGCTTGTTTGATCGGCGGGCGGGAGATGAGCGAAATGAAACGAGGAACGGCATTTCTTTTGGGGCTGTCGCTTGCCTGGTGCAGTCCGGCGGCGATGGCGCTATCCGTGTTCGACGTGATCGAACTGACCAGGAACGGCTACGACGAGGCCGAGATCGAGCGGCTGATAGAACTGACCAATGCGCGTTTCGTGATCGATGTGGACAGCCTGCTCGCGCTGGGCGAGGCGAACGTCGCGGATGACGTCGTCACGCTGATGCTCGAGCGTGGCGCGGCTCCTCCGGAGGAACCGTCCGTGGCGGATCAGTTGATCGCCTTGCGGGAAGCCGATTTCACGGAAGAGACGATTCTGCTGTTCGTCCGCCACAGGAACTTCTGCGAGCCGTTGGCGGATGAGGACTCGCGCCGGCTCGGCCATGCGGGGTTCAGCACCTTCTTCATTCGGTCGTTCGGCGACCAGGTCGAAGACTGCCGCGAGGAACGCGAGTCCATCGCCCTGGTCGAGCCTGTGCCGGAAGTCTACGAAGAAGCCCCGGCCCAGGTAACGAGGGTCTACCGCACGGACTCGACCGTCTATCCGACGCGCTCCGTCTATTACCCGACGACCACCTACTATCCGCCTCGGTACCATCCGCGTCGTTACTATGGAATCTACGACAGCTACTACTACCACGACAGGATCACCCGGATATATCCGGTCGTCGTTTACCGCGACTACAGCGGCCACAAGCATCGGCACCGCCAGGCCAGCCACCGGCACGGGAAGGCCGGCCACCGGGTACGTGATCGCGACCGGCGCAGGCACGACCGCGACGGACGGCGGGCGGACCGGAGGGGAGACAGGCAGGAAGGCGACCGCGACCGTCGCCGAAGGAGGGATTCGGACGGCGGGCCGCGCCGATCGCATCCACGCAGCGAGCCGAATCGTCAACTCCTGGTGGGCGAAGCGCCGCCGGACCGCGCACTCCCGCGAGTGCGGCCGCCGGAAAATGTGCGCCCGGGTAGACAGGGAAGGCTTGCCGACGCTCCCGCATCCACGCAACCGTTTGTTCCGGTCTCGAGACCAACCGAGCGCATTGCGCGGCCGCGGGGGGTACCGAGCGATGTGGGCCGGCGCGTTGAACGCCCGGAGAGGGTGCGCGACCGGGGGATTCCCGCAGTGCGTCCCAGGGTATCCGCGCCAGTTGGCCAGAGTCCGTCACAGCCCCGGTTCCGGCCTCCGCCGCGAACCCCTTCCATCACGCCGCCGTCACGGGTCCCGTCCGTAACGCCCCCGCGGCGGCCGCCGTCCGTAACACCGCCACCCCGGACCCGGCCCGTAGCGTCGCCGCCACCGGTCGTCGGAAAACCCGCGCTCCCGGCGGGCGTGCCCGAAAACACCCGCAGGCGGATCGAAAAGACCGAGACCCACGAACAGTAATTCGGCCAAGCGCTGACGCGGGCGACACCCGTCGCCCGCGAGCGGGCTGTAGTAGCATTGGCGACCTTCGATTTGAAGGCGGGCGTCGTATAACGGTCATTACCCCAGCTTCCCAAGCTGGAGACGTGGGTTCGACTCCCATCGCCCGCTCCA
>JAPOYI010000165.1 GCA_026706665.1 Gammaproteobacteria bacterium
CATCATCCTCCGATGATCCCTGACGCCGCCTACAGGCTCATGTGTCGTTGGATTTGCGCCCCCCCTTCAGGCTCATGCCTCGTTGGACAAGGCTCACTTCGGACGCGAGGTGGGTTGTCTGTCATAATGGCGTAACGCGATCTATGCCGCGCCAAGGTTCTTCCGCAGCGACTGACCGTTAGTCTGCGCCCCCGCCCGCGTCCTATGTCACCCGTTTCACGCTCCAGACCAGGGAGTCTGTTTTCGTATGCCTATTGAATCCGTATCGACCAATCCGCGTCGGTCCCGCCGCAAACGGCGCCACGATGCCGTGTGCGCCGAATGCAACACGTCAACGTCCGTCCCGTTCCGGCCAACACCGGGCAGGCCGGTTTTCTGTCGCCCCTGCTTAGCAAACCGTCGCAACGGCGTGTCCTCCCCGCGCAACTCCCCCGCAGATGGTTCGGCCCGCGCGACGGAACATGCGATCGATCGCTCCCCGATCGCCGAGATCTTTCCGAACATGGGCCTGGAAGTTGCCACCCAGGCCGCGATTTCACGCATGGACATATCGGCGCCGACACCCATCCAGGCGCAATCTATCCCGCCGCTGCTGTCGGGTCGCGACCTGATCGGGCAGGCGCGTACGGGTTCGGGAAAGACGCTGGCATTCGCCGTCCCCATCGCCGAGCGGTGCGACCCGTCCGCAGGGCGGGTTCAAGCGCTGGTGCTGGTGCCGACGCGGGAGTTGGCGATTCAGGTCGCCGACATCGTCGACGCGCTGGCTTCACCGCACGGGCTGCGCGTGGCGTTGATATACGGAGGTCGGTCGCTCCGACCGGAGAGCGCGGCGCTTGGGAAGGGCGCCCAGGTCGTCATCGGAACGCCGGGCCGCACGCTCGACCATCTGCGCCAGGGCAACCTGGATCTGGGTTCGCTGCGACTGTTCGTTCTGGACGAAGCCGACGAGATGCTGGACAAGGGCTTTGCCCGCGATGTCGAGGCGATCCTCGCCCGGACGCCCCGCAATCGGCAAACCGCGCTCTTCTCGGCGACCATGCCCGAGTGGGTGGCGAGGACCGCCAGGAAGCATCTGCGCGCGCCGGCAACGGTTGAGATAGACGGTGGAGTTCAAGCGCCGCCCACCGTGGAGCACCTGGTCTACAGCATCGAAAAAGCCGACAAGGTCGGAGCCCTTCGGACGCTGCTGGATGGGCGGCAGGGGGATCCGACCATCGTCTTCGGCCGAACCAAGCATGGCGTCAGGAAGCTGGCGAAACAGCTTGGCTCGCTGGGCTATCGCGTCGGAGCGCTGCAGGGAAATCTCAGGCAGAACGCACGCGAGCGGGTCATGACGGAATTCCGGTCCGGCACGGTGCCGATCCTGGTGGCGACCAACGTGGCTGCCCGCGGCCTCGATGTGGAGGACGTCGGCCAGGTCATCAACTACGACATGCCGGACTCGCAGTTGCTCTTCACCCACCGGATCGGACGAACCGGCCGCATGGGCCGCGCGGGCGAGGCCGTGACGTTCATCACGCCGGAAGAAGAGCGAAAATGGCGCGAAATCGAACGCGGTCTGGGTCGCCGCTTCTCCCGCGAGCCGTGGCGCGCGGCGCGGTGACGAGCGAAGCTGAGCTTTCGGGGGGCGTTACAACTTAGGGCGTCGCCACTTCCCAGTAGGCGGTCGGGGGCCGGATCGCCAGCAGTCGGCGGACCTCCGCGATCGGCAGTTCCAGCATCGCTTCCCAATCCTCGCCGGGCAGCCACGAGGCGTGCAGGCCGGAACGGAATCCCTGCCAGATCGCCCTTAGGGCAGGGGTGCCGAGGGCCTTGTACAGCTTCCACCCGCCCGTCAGCACGATCATGCCGATGCCGCGGTTGCGTGTCTGTGCGTAGGTGAAACCGAGCAGGCAGGCCTCGCCCAACTCGTCGCGACTGTACTGCGTCAGCGTGTGCCAGATGTCGTGCTGATCGCGCAGTCGCTTGGCGTAGCGCTGCACGCCTGGGGACATCTCGTCATACAGGGCGCCGCCCTGGGACATGCTGGCGTCGACCAGGCCATCTGCTGAGAGACTTTCCGCGTAGATGAAGTCGTAATAGGTGTGCCCAAGCGTTCCGCGGGGAAGTGCCTTCAGGCGTTCCCGATCGCGCATGGTGTCGAGGAGGTCGACTTCGTTCTCAAGGACTCGACGGCCCGTTTCCAGGGCAGCGAAGCGCTTGATGCCCTTGCGAAGTGAAGAGCCCGAGGCCGCGCGGATGACCTCGAACACCTTCGATGTATCTTCGGGATCGGCAATCAGTTGCCTTAGCTGCCGGAGGGCGACGATGGGGTGAACTCGACGTGTGGCCATCGTTGTCTTACTCGATTCGATCATTTGCGGGAGGATATTCGAACGACGACGTGCGGGCCACCAAACGCACCCTGGCGGGTGCACGTCAGATTTGTTGGGGATGCAGCGGGTTAGCGGTTTCGGCCGACTTT
>JAPOYI010000244.1 GCA_026706665.1 Gammaproteobacteria bacterium
ACGCCGGCACTTCCTTACGCGTCAGCGGTCGGGGAACATTCCCCGGCTGAGGGCTCCTAGGTGTGCTTGCGGTGGCGGCATTTGTTTGGTTTGTCGTGCTGTTCGCTTCCCGAGACTTAGGGTCCAGTACGGCTTGTGCGATTGGCGCGGCTGTTGGCGCGGCCTTTATTGCTCGACTCTGGAGATTGCGGGCAGAGAAGGCTTCCACATAGGGCAGGACCTCTAGGTTCCCCATGCGGGATTGCGCGGCGCGCGATTCTGCCGTTTTGCGGCTGGTCGGCCCCCTGTTAGACCGCCTCCGGTTTCCCAGGGGTGCCGGCCGCAAGCATAGCTTCCGATCGTGGCCGCAAGCGGCGATCACTCCTCCGCTACGTTCCGTCCCGATAGTCCCATACGTTGCTGAACCCGGACAGTACGGACCCTGGCAGGCGGGACCGACAGACCCGCGACATCGGTTCGCATACAGTACACCGACCCTTCCCGTTCACCTCCTGTGCCAACTGATCCGGTCACGACATAGAGGTCGCACAGGTCGGCACCGCCGAAGCAGACGCTGGTGCACATCGGCACAGGGGTTGCGACGTGCTCGCGCAGCCGTCCGTCCGGTTCGAACACGCGGACGCCTCCGCCTCCTGCGACCGCAAGCCACACCGCGCCGTCTTCGGACACGGCAAGCCCATCAGGCGAGCCCACCTCCACGCTGGCGAACGGCAGTTTCTCCCCGAGGCTCCCATCTTCCGCCACTGCGTATCGGAATACGGTCTGACGCCGGGAGTCCGCATGGTAGAGCGTCCCGCCATCGGGCGAGAAACCGAGACCGTTGGTCAACACGATATCGGTCGCCACGACACGGCTGGTACCGTCGAGGTCGATCAGGTGAAGATCGCCGGGAATCTGCTCACCTTCCTCGAAGACGGGGCTGCCAAGCGAACCCGCATAGATGCGCCCCGCAGCGTCGGTGGTGAGGTCGTTGTACCCGAAGTTGCCGTTGTCCGGGTCGCGATCGAGCAGCACGACGGTGTCACCCCCCGCAAAGCTCTTGAAGGAGATGTTGCGTCCGCCGACGACCATGCCGTTGTTCTCGTGCAACGCCATGCCGCCGATACCCCGCCGATAGGGGAAAACTGTCGAAACCGTCCCGTCCAGGCCGAGGCAGTACACCCCGCCGTCGTGGACATCGCTGAATACGAGTCCCCTTCCGGGCACCCACACCGGACCCTCTACCAGGGTGTAACCGTGGGCCAGTCGTTCCATCCGCTATACCTGGTGCGGACGCGGGAACATCGTCCGCCTGGACTCAGGTCGTCATCCAGCCGAACTGCTGCGGTTTGCGTCCGGCCCCGATGCTGATCGGTATGTTGACCATGGCAGGCCCGTCAAATGCCATGGCCTCGTCGAGGGCGCCGCGGAGATCTTCGGGATCTTCCACGTAGAACCCCTTGCCGCCCAACGCTTCGACCATGCCTTCGTAGTGGGCACCATAGATCAGGACCGAGGGCGGGACCCGCGCACCCTTCTCCAGCGGTCCGACGCCACCGCCGATACCGCCATTGTTCAGCACGACCAGCTTTACCGGCAGGTTGTAGCGCACCATCGTCTCGATCTCCATGCCGGAGAACCCGAATGCACTGTCGCCCTGCACCGACACCACCGGCTTGCCGGGATTGGTCACTGCCGCTGCCACGGCAAACCCCAGACCGATACCCATCGTGCCGTAGGTGCCCGCGTCGAGCCTGTGGCGCGGTTGGCGATTCGGCATCTGCGTCCTGCCGATGTCCATGGTTGACGCGCCCTCACCGATGATGATGGCGTCCTCCGGCAACCAATCCACTATGTCCTTATAGGCCCGGTAGTAGTTCATGGGAGACGAGTCGTCCTGGCGCATGGCCTCGACCGTCGCAACGTTCGCATCCGCCTTCGCCTTCAGCGTCTCGCGCCACGGCGTCTCGGCCGGATAGAACCACTGCCGGTTGCCAAGCGCCTCGTTCAGTTGGCCCACCACCGCCTTGCCGTCGCCAACAAGCGCCACTTCGGTCGGCACATTGTGGCCGATCTCCTCCTGCTCGATGTCGAGCTGGATGACCCGAACGCCTTCCTTGAACCGGGGCGGCAGGCCGAAATGCATGATCCAGTTGAACCTCGCGCCCATGAGAAAGACGAGGTCCGATTCCCGGAGCGCGGTGCTGCGCGCGGCACCGACGGACAGCGGGTGGTCGTCCGGCATGACGCCCTTGCCCATGGGCGAGTTGAGGAACGGCAATTGCGTGCGCTCGATGAACTCGCGCACCTCGTCCTCTGCACGCGACCACGCCATGCCCTTGCCGAGGATAACGAGCGGGTTCTCAGCCGACTCCAGCGCATCCAGTGCCTCCTCGACAGATGCGGGATCCACTTGCGGCCGCGCCGGTTCCCCGACCACGCTGCTCGCCGGCACGTCGCTCTCTTCGACTTGCTGCCGGATGATGTCGTCGGGGAAATCGAGGTAGACCGGCCCGGGGCGACCGTTCAGGGACGTGCGAATCACCTGTTCGACCAGGTATGGAATCCGCGTTGCGTCTTCGATGGCGCGCGAGACCTTGCAGTACGGCGCCGCGCGTTCGAGCTGGCGCTCTTCCTGGAACGCACCCATGCCGTTCTGGTAGATGGGGGACGCTCCGCCGATGAGAAGCATCGGCCAGCAGTTCTGTTCCGCATTGGCGAGACCGGCGAGCGCGTGGATGACGCCGGGCCCCGACACCACCAGGCACGCCTGGGTACGCCCGGTGAGATAGCTGGCAGCCTGGGCCGCGTAACTCGCCGCCTGTTCATTGCGCATGCCGATGTAGGTGATGCCCTCTTTCTGCGCCGCGGCGGCGACGCCGCCCACGGGGAAACCAACGATGCCGAACATGTATTCGACGCCCTGCTGCTTGAGGCTCCGCGCCATCAGTGTGGCGCCATCAACGGTGGCCATAGTTGCTCCCCCTTGGTGAAATCGGTCGCGGTGAAAACGCGCGTAACGTATCAGACTGGCGGAATGGACGCATTAGGGACGGACGGGATGGGGCGGGATGGGCGAAGCAGGGGCCTGGACCGTCTCTCGTGGAGTCACGGCCGTTCGGTTAATCTCTGCCGAGCAGAGGAGGGACCATGACTGTAGAAACTACTGTCCGCGCCATCATCGATAGTGCCGTCGCCGCAGGTCGCGAAGCGCTCACGCCGGACGAAGCCAAGCGCATCTGCGATGCCTACGACATTCCGTCGGCAGACCAGGCCGTCGCCGCTTCCGCGACGGAGGCGATCGCGATCGCCGAACGGATCGGCTACCCCGTCGCGGCCAAGATCGTGTCGCCCGACATTGCCCACAAGACCGATGCCGGTGGCGTCGTGCTCGACATCGGTAATGCCGAGGAACTGGCCAGCGCCCATGACCGTATCGTCGCCAATGCCAGGGCGTTCGACGCGGATGCCGCCATCGATGGGGTGCTGATACAACGCCAACTCGAGCGCACGCAGGACACTCAGGAAGTGATCGTCGGAGGAGTCACGGATCCCGTCTTCAGCAAGCTCGTCGCCTTCGGCCTCGGCGGGCTGCTCGTGGAAGCACTCGGCGACATCACGTTCCGGTTGGCGCCGGCTACCGTCGAAGAGACTTCATCGATGCTCGAAGACATCGCGGGCGCGGGAATCCTCAAGGGTGTGCGGGGCGCCGCAGCGGTCGATCACACTGCCCTGGCAACACTGATCGCCAACGCGAGCCGCCTGGTGTCCGATTTCCCCGAGATCACGGAACTGGATTTGAACCCCGTGTTCGCCAGTCCCGGTGGGGCCGTCGCCGTGGACCACCACATGCAACTCGGTTCCCCCGCCGAACCGCGTTATCGACCGAGTCACGACGCCATCCTCGATGCCATGCGCCGCATCATGCAGCCGGATGCCGTGGCGGTCATCGGCGCATCCGCCGAGGAGGGAAAGATCGGCAACTCCGTCATGCGCAATCTCATCGACGGGGGCTACGAGGGCGCCATATATCCCGTCCATCCCCGGGCCGAATCGATACTCGACCACACCTGTTATCCGAGCGTCACTGACGTGCCCGGCGATATCGACATCGCCATCTTCTGCATCCCCGCACCCCTCGTCTCGCGCGTGCTGGCGGACTGTGGCGCGAAGAAGATACCGGGGGCGATCCTGATCCCTTCGGGCTTCGCGGAAGTCGGCGAACACGCGCTGCAGGAGGAAATCGTCGCCGTCGCCCGCGAAAACAACGTGCGGCTGATGGGGCCCAACATCTACGGTTTCTACTACACCCACAAGAGTCTCTGCGCCACGTTCTGCACGCCCTACACGGAAAAGGGAAAGGTGGCGCTGTCGTCCCAGAGCGGGGGCGTCGGCATGGCTATCGTCGGGTTCAGCCGCTCGGCGAAGATGGGCGTTTCCGCCATCGTCGGCCTCGGCAACAAGGCCGACATCGACGAAGACGACCTCTTGACGTTCTTCGAGCAGGATCCGAATACCGAAGTCATCGCCATGCACGTTGAAGACCTGAAGGACGGGCGCGCATTCGCCGAAGTCGCCGCCCGGGTCTCCAGGAAGAAACCCATCGTCGTGCTGAAAGCCGGGCGCACCGGCATGGGCGCCCGTGCGGCGAACTCCCACACCGGGGCGCTCGCAGGCGACGACCGCGTCTACGACGCCGTTCTCCGCCAAAGCGGCGTGATCCGGGCCCACAACCTCAACGACATGCTCGAGTTCGCCCGCGGACTGCAGGTGTTGCCAACGCCAAAGGGAGAGAACGTCCTGATCCTGACCGGCGCCGGCGGTTCCGGCGTGTTGCTGTCCGACGCCTGCGCGGACAACGACCTGACGCTGATGCCGATGCCAGCCGACCTGGACGCAGCTTTCCGCGAGTTCATTCCACCCTTCGGCGCTGCCGGAAACCCGGTCGACATCACGGGAGGGGAACCGCCGACCACGTACCGCAGCACCATCGATCTCGCACTCAACGACGAGCGTGTGCACACGCTCGTGCTGGGCTACTGGCACACCATCATCACGCCCCCCATGGTGTTCGCCGAACTGCTCGCCGAGGCCGTCGCCGAAGCACGCGACAGGGGCATAGACAAACCGGTCGCCGCATCGCTAGTCGGTGATGTCGAGATCGAGGAAGCCTGCGACTACCTGATGGACAGGGATATCCTCGCGTATCCCTACACGGCGGAACAGCCCGTCGCGGTTCTGGGTGCGAAGTACCGTTGGGCGCGCGCGGCGGGACTACTGTGACCACGACAGACGGCATCCGCGACTTCGCGAAGAGAAAACGCATCCAGCGCCTATGCCACTTCACGCGGCTGTCTTCCTTGCCCGGAATGATCAAGGATCGTTGCATCAAACCAAGCGACCAGCTGAGACCCGAGCAGATCGTGGATAGCGAACGGTTCGACCAGCTACCCGACCACGTCTGCTGCTCGATCATGTTTCCGAACGTATTTCTTCTGAACAAGCACGTGAACAAGCACGCGACAGACGTGAGCGATTGGTGCGTCCTGCTGCTCAAACGGACCCTCCTTTGGCAGCAAGGAGCCAAGTTTTGTCCGGTCAATGCTGCGACGAAGTCCGGTGAGTTCGTCAAGCCGGGTCTTGCGGGTCTTGAGTCGCTTTACAACAAGGAGGTTCGACAGGGGAACAAATTCTTGAAACGTGGCCCGTGCCAACCCGATTCGGTACCTACCGACAATCAGGCCGAGGTGCTCATTCCGGGAGGAGTGGATCTCGCCGCCGTACGCGAGGGATCCTTGAGGTCTCGACCAAGGCCGAAGAGGCTCTCGGGCGCCAACTCAGCGCCTTCGAACTGCAGAAGAAGCTGCCTGACGATGACTATCGCGTCTGCCTGGAGGCCGCATTTCAGTCATCCAAGGTTTTCTTGGACGGCGACCAGCGCACACAACTGTCGGAGCTCTACCGAAACCGTGACGGGCGGGATGTGAAGCGCATCATGCGTCCTTGGCAGTCGATTCCTCTATCGCACTTCAAGTTCGGTGACGAGGAGTGGCCGCTGGAGCCGAAGTCCGCCTTTTACGACTGGCTCTACATTCGAGCGCTCTGCGAACACGAACTGAGCGACCAAATACAGCAGAACATTGTCCAGTACGACGGGTTCACGGACATCGAGTTCAATCCAAGGAATTCGTTCAACTGCCAGGCTCGATCCTGCGCACTGTTCGTGGCCATATCCAGGCGGTCTGCCCTCCACAAGACCGAAACTCGCGATGCGTTCCTCAAGCTGCTCGAAGAGCACGACTACGGGCGCACCCTGTTGTGATTCTGTTTCGACAACCGGCAAGTTGATGGTTGTGTACCGTCATCGAACGCCACAGCGCCACAGTTAACGAGGTTGGCCGTCACCGAGCGATGAATCCGTTCTGGCTATCGCTCCGGCGGCGACCGCTCCGCGAAGGGATTTGGCCGCCTCTCCTGGCGCTCCCTGAAGCGGTCCACGCGACAAAGAGCCTCGACTTCCCGGCTGACCGGTGGACATTCGCCGCAGATCAGACTGGCGATCCATTCACCCGCCAGCGCAGCAGACGCGACGCCGAGGGAACCGTGACCGGCGCTGACATGGATTTCCGGGCCTGCGCGGCCGATCACTGGCGTACGATCCGACGTGACGGCTCGATTTCCACGGAAGAAGCCCCTCGACGCACCGGGAGCACGTCCAAGGAGTTTTCGGAATCGCTCGGCGTTGGCCGCAGTGGCCTCCGCCGCAGGCCACGGCCGATACTCGTAGGTGGCGCCAACCCAGCAGGACTCTCCCGCGGGCCGCGCATAGCCGTCCGCAAGCACCGGAAGGAGTAGCCGCCCGGCATCAAACCTGTCGACCTGTCCCATGAGTGGAGCGACTTCCAGCTCCGGCAGGGACTCGGCAATCGCGCATCCATTCGCAAGAACCCTGATCCCGCCCCGCAGCGGGTCCGACGCGAAACGTATGCGCGGATGATCGAGCAACGATCTGCACAGTGCCGCGCCATCGATGGCAGCACCGTGTGGGAAGTACAGTCCACTCTCGGCAATGTCGATCCCGGCCAGCTCCGTGGCATCGCGTGGGGACATCCGCTCAATCCACTCCGAAGGCAGAACCTCGCCCAGTGCATGCAGCCGGTCCGCTCCGGTATTCGGTCCGGGTAGCTGGATCGCCCCCGTCGAGGCGACGCCGCCGCAACCTGAATAGAACCAGGCCGCATACGCATACGCGTGGGCCCGCAGCGAGGCGGCAGCGCTACCGTCACTCAAGAGCCGCGCATGCAGCACCGCGCCCGGGATCGCCGAAGCGCCATGTGCGATAGCGGCATCGTGGACCCTGACCGGCACCCCGCGCTCGGCCAGCGCGCGGGCTACCGAGCACCCGGCCAACCCGGCGCCGACCACGGATACCTCCCGTGGCAGCGGCGCGGGGGGTACAGGATCTCCGGGGACCACACCCAGGACGCTGTGACGCTTGGGTCCGTGTTGGCGGATGCGGGAGACTTCGAAGCCCGCGTTCGCCAACGCGCGTTTGACGATACCGGCCGCGGAATAGGTCGTCACCGTCGTCCCCGGCCCCGATAGCCCGGCAATGGCGGCGCAGGTGCGGGGCGACCAGATGCCCGGACTGCGGGGCGGAGCGAAGCCGTCCAGGAACCACGCATCGATTGTTCCCGACGGCGTCGACCCAAGATCCGACAACCCCGCAAACGCATCACCAAGATAGAGCGAAAGCGAGATCCTCCCCCCTGCCAGGCGACGGCGGTGCCAACCGGAGATTCGCGGCGGCAGGATCCCGGACAGCTCGCGATGCACCGGCAGGCCGGAAAAGCCAGCGGCGCGGGCGATGTCCCTCGCGCAAGGGAGCGCATGCTCGAACGCGATGTAGTGCAACCGGCCACCGGAACGCCTGAGAAACCGTTCCGCCGCGACGGCGAAATTGAGGCCCGTACCGAATCCCAGTTCGCCAATTGTGAACACGGGCACCGAGCCGAACCGCTCATCGAGCCTTGCGGGTCCGATGAACGTCCGGAGCGCCTCGGCCCGGCCCTCCACGTCGTGGTAGATGTCGCCTTCGTGGACCGACACCGGCCGGCGCTCTTCCCATCGCAACGCCGGAGGCTCCAGGATCCTGTGGACCGGGGTCTTGTCCGTCACGCCGCATTGCTCAAACATGAACGCGGGGAGCGTTTCACAGCGTCGACGGGCCAAGGTGCGGAATGCGACAATCCCAAATGCGACAATCCCATCGCGCGACAAGCCGCAAAAATGTTATCTTCCACCGTCCTTCGCGAACGCGTGGAGCGTTCGCGAACCCATCGCAAACAACGAGAACTATCAAAGGGGGTCAATTCGGTGAACCTGGCGGATTGGTGGTACGGCCTCGTCGGCTTTTCCGTACCGGTCATGGTCGTCTACCTGGTCGCCATGTGCCATGTCACGCTCGTGTCCGTGACACTGTATCTCCACCGGCATTCCGCGCACCGCGCGCTGGAACTGCATCCGGCGCTACAACAGTTCTTCCGTTTCTGGCTGTGGCTGACGACGGGCATGTCGACAAAAGTCTGGACGGCGGTACATCGTAAACATCATGCCACGACAGAATCCGAGCAGGACCCTCACAGTCCGCAGATTCACGGCCTTTCCTCGATCCTGTTCCGGGGCGCCGAGCACTACCGCGACGCCATAACCGAGGAGACGCTTGCGAAGTACGGCAGGGGCACGCCCGACGACTGGCTGGAACGGAACCTCTACGCACCGCACGCCATGCTGGGAATCGGCAGCCTTGCGGTATTCGATGTCCTGCTGTTCGGCACGCTCGGGGCAACCGTGTGGGCCCTGCAGATGATGTGCATTCCGTTCCTCGCCGCCGGTATCGTCAACGGTGTCGGTCATTTCTGGGGCTACCGTAACTTCGAGTGTCCGGACGCCTCCCGCAACGTCGTGCCGTGGGGCATCATCATCTGCGGCGAGGAGCTTCACAACAACCACCACACCTATCCGAACTCCGCGAAACTCTCCGTCAAGCCCTGGGAATTCGATATGGGCTGGGCCTGGATTCGCGTCCTGGAAACGCTCGGCCTGGCCAAGCCACTCTACACCGGCCCCAAGGTGGCACGCGCGACCGACAAGACGTCCATCGACATGGATACCACCTGGGCTGTCCTGAACGACCGTTTCCGCGTCATGGCGCGCTATGCCGAAGAAGTGGTGGCGCCTCTTGTCAAACAGGAGCGCAAACATGCGGATGCCTTGACGCGGCGCCTGCTGCGGCGTGCCCAGCGGTTGCTCTGCCGCCATGACACGCTGGTAAGCGAACGGCAGCGGCGGCACATCACGGAAGTCGTGGGCGCAAGCCCGCTTCTCAAGACCATTTACGAGAAGCGGCTGGAACTCGCCGAACTCTGGTCCGGGAAGGGCCGCGGCACCGAACTGCTGGAAGCATTCCGCAAGTGGTGCGCCGAGGCGGAGGAAACCGGCATCCAGGTACTTTCCGACTTCGTCAGGGACCTGAAGTCGTACACGGTTCCGGCACCGATTCGCGCACGCGTTTCCGACAACTGACCGCCCGCCGCAGCCCGCCCGCCGTGAAGGCCCGGCGGCGGGATGCGGGACAACGCCCGATCCACGTACGCATACGACTGTCGCGGGCTCGCTACCCGCGCCAATCGTGGTCCGTCACCATCCTGGCGTACGCCTTTCTGATCGGCCTCGCGCTGCTCCTCGCGGGCCTTGGGTGAGCGACTTCGACACCTGCCGCAAGAGCCCCGGGCGGCGGCGCGCGGGACTACATCCGGTCGACCATCTCTATGCCAAGCAGACCCAATCCCCGTTTCAGGGTCTCTCCTGTCAGCGCGCAGAGCTTCAGACGGTGATCGCGCAACGCCCCAGGCGCGTCGAGAACCGGGCAGGTCTCGTAGAACTTCATGAAGTCGCCCGCCAGGCCATACAGGTACCCGCTCAGGTAGTGCGGTAGAGCCTCGCTCGCCACCTGCTCCAGCGTTTCCTGGAACCTCAGCAGGGCCACGCCCAGGCGCCTTTCCGTCTCATTGGAAATGACCGGAACTTCAGTGAGCGTAGATGGATCGACGCCACCGCGGCGGAACAGGCTCTGAATCCGCGCATACGCGTACTGCAGGTACGGTGCGGTGTTTCCGTCGAAGTTCAGCATCGCGTCCCAGTCGAAGACATAGTCGCTCGCGCGGTGCTTCGAGACATCAGCGTACTTGACCGCGCCGATCCCCACGACGAGGGCGATATGGTCCGCTTCCTCTGCCTCCAGCCCGGGGTTCTTCGAGGCCACCAGGCCCCGCGCACGGCGAACCGCCTCGTCGAGCAGGTCGGCAAGTTTCACGACATCGCCCGAGCGAGTCTTGAAGGGCCTGTTGTCGCGGCCCATGATCGCGCCGAACGGGTGGTGTTCCAGCGTGCAGGACTCCCGCGCAAACCCCGCTTTCCTGGCAACCGCGAACAGTTGGCGAAAGTGCAGCGTCTGCCGCGAGTCGACGAAATACAGTATTCGATCCGCTCCGTAGTGCGCCGAACGGTAGCGCACCGCCGCAAGATCCGTGGTCGCGTACAGATAACCGCCATCGCGCTTCTGCACGATCAACGGCGTTTCGAGTTCGTCGAGGAATACGCACTTCGCACCGTCGTCGACCGTGACCAGGCCCGCGCTTTCGAGATCGGCGATGACGCTCGGGAGATCGTCGTTGTAGCGACTCTCCGCGTCGAGATCCTCATCTGCAAGCGTGATGCCGAGCGTCTCGTACACCGCCCGGCAATGGGACAGTGAAATGTTCACGAAACGCTGCCAGTACTCCTGCACCCGCTCGTCGCCGCCCTGCAGGGCGACCACCGTGCGGCGCGCGCGATCCGCGAACGCGGGGTCCGAATCAAAACGCTTTCGCGCCGCGGCGTAGAACACTTCGAGGTCCTTGAGCTCCGGCGCGTCTTCACG
This sequence comes from Gammaproteobacteria bacterium, assembly GCA_026706665.1. Taxonomy (GTDB): domain Bacteria; phylum Pseudomonadota; class Gammaproteobacteria; order Pseudomonadales; family Azotimanducaceae; genus VXNE01. Next base: position 10,961 of record JAPOYI010000244.1, read on the forward strand.
CACATCCTCGAGATGCGCTACGAGCATGCCGAACTGCGTCCCCCAGTCCCCCACGTGATTCTGCCGAATCACGAGGTGGCCAAGCGCTTCGAGCACGCGCGCCATGGCATCCCCGATGGTCGTGCGCAAATGCCCCACGTGCATTTCTTTCGCCAGGTTGGGGCTCGAGTAGTCCACCACGATGGTGTCGGGGCACCCGGTCTGGTCGATCTCCACCTGGCGCAGTTGTTCGCCGACGAACGCAGGTGACAGGGTGATGTTGATGAAACCGGGGCCTTCGACCGTCACCGACTGGGCGAAATCCATGTCCCCCAGGGCTTCGACGACCGCTGACGCGAGGACGCGCGGCTGGGTTCGCGCCTGCTTCGCAGCCGCCATGGCCCCGTTGGCCTGGTAGTCGCCGAATTCAGGACGCGTGGCGGCGCCAATCATCGGCTCGGCGCCATCGGGGCCAGCCGTTCCGAATGCCGCGGCGAAGCGCCCGTGCAGGAACGCCCGCAGGTTCATTCTTCCTGGGTGGAGACTTCCTCCGCCCGCCATCCACGGCTGCGTTCGACCGCAACGAAGGTAACGCGCGCGCCTTCGCGCAACTCCCGGTCACCGGTGCCGTCCTCCCGAATGCTCCGGCGGTGCACAAAGACGTCGCCGCCCACGTCACGAATGATGAATCCGAATCCCTTCGTCGGATCGAACCACTTGACGATCCCGCCTTCCCGCTCGCCGGCGGTCTCCCTTCTTGGGCGGCGGGGCCGGCGTGCGCGGGTCCGAACGGGTTCCGTGCGCGCCGCTACCTTCTCGACCACCAGTGCGGTGATAAGACAGGAAACAAAGGTCAACACGAAATATCCGAGATAGTTGCCCGGCAGGAAACGATGGGCGACGTCCGTGGCGATCGCCGCGGCGAGGGCGGCGACACCGATGGTGGCAACAAGGAAAACAGTGGAGCGCTTCATGACAGTCAACGCGTCGGTGAGTGAAGTGTCGCCCTATGATAGCGCGGGACAGGTTTCGGGCGAACGGAGCGACCTGCCGGGCTGGCCCGCAGGGCGGCGGCCTCGCGGCGATACGGGATGTCGGATTCGCCTTAGCGCCGGTAGGCGCGCCGAATGACAATGGGCTCCGCCGGTACGTCGGGCATGCCATTGCGCGTCGTCGTTTCCACCGCTCCGATCTCCTCAGCCACGTCCGCGCCCTCAACGATTTCGCCGAACACGGTATAGCCGGGCTGGCCCGGCCTGTAGTCGAGGTGCGTGTTGTCGTTCAGGTTGATGTAGAACTGCGCGCCCGCGGAGTCCGGATCCGATGTCCGCGCCATCGACAGCGTGTACTTGCGATTGCTGAGTCCGTTTTTCGATTCGTTGACAACCGTACGAGGGGAGCCCTTGTACTGCATGTCGGGCAGGTGGCCTCCCGCCTGCACGACAAACCCGGCGATCACGCGATGGAAGATCAGGCCGTCGTAGAACCCGGAATCGATCAGTTCGAGAATATTCTCCACCGTCTGCGGCGCTTCCAGCGGGAAGAGTGCCGCGACCAGGTCGCCTCGGGTGGTCTCGAACACGACGATGGGCGACTCGACAGACACGGGCGATTCAGCCGGCGCCGATGCCGAGGGCACCGCGATCGTCATTGACGCGAGGGTCGCCCACATCGACGCTTTCGCGTTCGTGGACAGTCGAAACAGCCATTTCATTCGCAATGTTCCTCATGCAGTGCCGCCGGCGGCGGCGATGGCGTCAAGATACTTCCGCACTGTAGCGGCAAGTCCGAAATCGAGCGCGTCGCTGATCAGCGCGTGGCCGATGGACACCTCGTCGATGTTGCCGATCGCGACAAAGTCCGCAAGGTTGTCGAGGTTCAGGTCGTGGCCGGCGTTTACGCCGAGACCGATATCCGCCGCGTACCGTGCGGCATCGCGATACGCCCGCCGGCAGGAACGAACCCGCGCATCGCTTGACCCGTGGCGCTCCACCAGTTCCGCGTAGGGTCCCGTGTACAGTTCGATGCGATCCGCGCCGCACGCTTTCGCGCGCTGGATCTGCCGTTCATCCGGATCCATGAACAGGCTTACGCGTGCGCCCCACCCACGGTATCGCGCAATGGTCTCGGCGACGCGCGCAGCAGCTCGGGAGTCAGAGAGATCCCAACCGTGATCGGAGGTGAGCTGCGAGTCCGCATCCGGCACCAGGGTCGCCTGGTGCGGGCGGGCCTCTTCGATCAGCCGGTCAAAACCCGGATAGCCGTTTCGGCGTGCGCGGGCCGCGGGGTTGCCTTCAATGTTGAATTCGATCCCGGGGTATTCGGAGCGCAGGAGAAGCGCGAGTTCTTGCACATCCCGCGGGTGAATGTGACGCTGGTCGGGACGCGGATGAACCGTGAGGCCCTGCGCGCCCGCGTCGATGATCCCGCGAGCCGCTTCGCTGACGTCCGGCCGGTTGCCGCCGCGCGCGTTGCGAAGCCAGGCGATCTTGTTGAGGTTGACGGAGAGCGCGGTCACCAGGAACGGCGCCGCCGAGACCGGGACCCGAGCCAGACGCCAATCAGCAGTCCTGCCACAACCAGGCCCCCGCCGACCAGCATCCAGCGCATCTCGACATTGCCTGCAAGCTGTTCCGCCTGGGCCGCCAGGTCTTCACGCTCTCGCCGAAACTCCGCGTTGGCCTCCGCGAGCTTGAGATTCTCTTCCTGGGTGGCGATGGCACTGGCTGAAACCCTCTTGATTTCTTCAAGTTCTCCTTCCAGCCTGAGAACCGTCGCTGCCGCCTCGGCGTTGCGAGCCGCCTCGTCCCGCGCCTCCCTCAACTCGGTGGCCAATGTCGACGCGTCTCCATCGACCAGGGCCTCGAGGCGTTCGATCTCCGCTTCGGCGTCGGCCAGCCTGTCCCGCGCGATAGGCTCGTCCGAAAGATACTGGCTGGGGATCCACCCTTCCATCCCTCCCTCGGTCCGCACTCGCGTGAAGTTCGCCAGTTCATCCTCATCGAGCACCTCGAGGCTTGTGCCGCTTGCCAAACCCCAGTGGATGATGCTGTGCTCACCGGACGGCCCGCTGCGCAGGGGCACGTACAGCAAATCCGAAATGAAGCGCGTCTCTGCCGAGGCTCCGATGCCCAGCACACAGGCACACAGCAGGACTGTACTCAACGGGATACGCATCACTCAGCCTCCTCGATCTCTCCGGCAAGCTGACCGGTCGCGGCGAGGTAGGCAACGCTGCCGAGCGTCAGCACCAGGGGAATGCCGAACGCGGACACGAACTTGTAGATCACCCAGGCTTGCTCGCTGAAGCCGTAGGCAACTGCCAGGTTGGCCACCCCCGCGACAAACATCGCCGCTCCCCATCCAAACGTCAGGCGTGCCCATGTCGCATCCGGCAGTTCGAGCATCTTGCCCATGGCCCTCTGGATGTGGTCGCCCCTTCCAACATACCTGCTTCCGATGATGGCGCCTCCCATGATCCAGTACATGATCGTGGGCTTCCACTGAATGAACGTCTTGTCCTGCAGTATGAGCGTCAGCCCGCCCGAGATAAGGGCGGCCCAGATCACCACCGACATCTGGCGACTGACGGGCCATCCCTTGATCCGGAAAATGACGAACTGGAGCACGGCAGTCGCCATCAATGCCGCAGTCGCGACGAATATGTCTGTAAAGACATAAACGCCCACGAATGCGAAGACCGGCAGGAAGTCGACTAGCTGCTTCATGCTTTCGCGGTTGGTTCGGGTTTCGATGATAATAGCCCCTATGAGCCAATTCTTCAGCGTCCACCCTACGCATCCCCAGCAACGCCTGCTGGCTCGCGCCGCCGAGATAGTTCGCGCCGGCGGAGTGGCCGCTTACCCCACGGACTCGACCTACGCGCTGGGTTGCCACATCGGTGACAAAAGCGCGCTCGACCGGATTCGCAACATCCGGCGGCTGCAGCCCCGGCATCTCTTCACGCTGATGTGCCGCGACCTTTCGGAACTCGCGACCTACGCCATGGTGGACAACGTCAGCTACCGCCTGATCCGTCGCTATACGCCCGGTCCCTATACCTTCATCCTGAGAGCGACGCGCGAAGTGCCGCGCCGCCTGTTGAGCCCCAGGCGCACCATCGGTCTGCGGGTACCGGACTGCCCCGTGGCGCTCGGACTCCTGGCGCACCTCGACGAGGCCATGATGTCGACGACGTTGCAATTGCCCGGAGAGGACTTTGCCCTGACCGAAGCCAGCGACATTCGCGATCGGCTGGAACACGCGATCGACCTTGTCGTCGACAGCGGTGCGTGCTCGCGGGACCTGACCACGGTAATCGACCTTACCGGTGAAGCGCCCACCGTCGCGCGGGCGGGCCTGGGGCCATTCGAGCTATAATTCCGTCGCGTTGTACGGGATTCCACGGACTTGAGCAGCACTGACTCGGACCGGCGGGTTGTATCCGGTATGCGTCCAACCGGCCGCATGCACATTGGCCATTACTACGGTGCACTCCAGAACTGGGTCAAGCTGCAGCACGAGTACGAGTGTTTCTTCTTCGTGGCCGACTGGCACGCGCTGACCACCCACTACGAAGACGTTACCCAGATCGAGCAGCACACCCTCGACATGGTGGTCGACTGGCTGGCCGCCGGCATCAGCCCCGACGCGGCCACGATCTTCGTACAGAGCCGCGTGCCCGAACACGCTGAACTTCACCTCCTGATGTCGATGATCACGCCCGTGAGCTGGCTCGAGCGCGTACCGAGCTACAAGGAGCAGCAAAGGAGGCTCAACGACCGGGATCTCTCGACCTACGGCTTCCTCGGGTATCCGCTGCTGCAGGCGGCGGACGTCCTGATATATCGCGCCAGCAGGGTTCCGGTCGGCGCCGACCAGGCCGCCCATATCGAGTTCATGCGCGAAGTCGCGCGGCGCTTCAACCACATCTACGGCCGCGAACCCGATTTCGAAGAGCAGGCGCGCACGGCCATAGTCAAGATGGGCAAAAAAGCGGCCAGGCTCTATCGGGATGCGCGCCGGCGCTACCTTGAACGCGGCGACCGCGAGGCCCTCGAGTCCGCACGCGCACTTCTAGCCGAGCAACCGAACCTCTCCACCGGCGACCGGGAACGGTTGTTCGGGTACCTCGAGGGGGGCGGACGCACGGTTCTTCCGGAAACGAGGGTCTTGCTCACGGAGACACCGACCATCCCGGGGCTCGACGGCGAGAAGATGTCGAAGTCCTACCGCAACACCATCCTCATGCGCGAGGACCCGGAGGTGGTCGAGCGAAAGATCAGGACGATGCCCACCGATCCCGCCCGGGTGCGCCGGAGCGATCCGGGCGACCCCGAAAAGTGCCCCGTGTTCGCGCTGCACAAGACGCTTTCAGACGAAGCCGTACGCGAATGGGCCGCCCGGGGTTGCCGGTCTGCCGGAATCGGGTGCATTGACTGCAAGGGCCCGCTCATCGACGCCATCAACGCCGAAATCACGCCGTTTCGCGAGCGCGTCAGGCAGTTCGAGGACAACGAGGAGTTGGTCAGGTCCATCCTCGAGGAGGGATCCGAAACCGCGCGCAACGTGGCGAAGGAGACCATGGAAGCGGTTCGGGCGGCGATTGGAGTCAATTGCGCATGAGCAACGGAGACAGGAAGGGCGATCGCCTGGAGGACGCGCGGAAGGCGGGGGACAGGGAAAACGTCGTTGCCATCGTCGGCGACACGGTCATCGAGGAACTACCCACCGACCTGTACATTCCCCCGGATGCCCTGGAGGTCTTTCTCGGCGCCTTCGAAGGGCCCATGGACCTCTTGCTGTATCTCATTCGCCGGCGGGACCTCGATATCCTCGAGATCAGCGTATCCGAGGTCACCGAACAGTACATGCGCTACATCGAGATGATGGCGGCGCTGAAACTCACGCTGGCCGGCGAGTACCTGGCGATGGCGGCAACCCTGGCGGAAATCAAGTCCCGGCTGTTGCTGCCGCGCAGCGATACGGTCGAGGAGGAAGAGGAGGACCCCCGCGCCGAGCTGGTCCGCCGATTGCGCGAATACGAGCGGTACAAGGTGGCCGCGGAAGACCTCGCGGCCCTGCCCCGGCTGGAGCGGGACATCCACCTCGCCGCGGCGGAACTGCCCAATTTGATCGAGCGCAGGATCGAACCGACCGTGGACATGAAGGACCTGCTGCTAGCCATGGCCGATATCCTGCACCGCGCGGCGCTGCACGAACATCACGCCGTCGCCATGGAAACGCTGTCGGTCCGGGAACGCATGTCCACCGTGCTGAACACGGTCAACGGGCGAAGCGGATTCGTGCCCTTCACCGACCTGTTCGACGTCGAAGAGGGCAAACGCGGCGTTATCGTGACGTTTCTGGCCCTGATGGAACTGTGCCGCGAAGGCGTGATCGACATCGTGCAGCGGGGGCTCCGGGCTCCGATCTACGTGCGGGCCGCCGCCTGAGCATCCGGCGAGATGCTCAAGCAGAAGGAAATCGAAAAGGCGCTTGAAGCCGTCCTGCTGGCTGCGGAAGAACCTGTTTCCATCGACAGGATGGTGAGCCTCTTCGATCCCGGGGACCTTCCGGAAGGAAGTCCCCGGCAGGCCATCAGGACCGCACTCGGCGAGATCGAATACGCGCTCGAGGGACACGGCTACGAGTTGCAGCGGGTCGCGAGCGGCTACCGGTTCCAGATCCGCCAATCCATGAGCCCGTGGATCAGCCGGCTGCGCGAATCGAAGCCGCCCCGATATTCCCGCGCCCTGATGGAAACGCTGGCGCTGATCGCTTACAAGCAACCCGCCACTCGAGGCGACATCGAGGCGGTGCGCGGGGTGAGCGTCAGCCCCAACATCATGCGCACGCTGCTGGAACGGGGCTGGATCAGCGTCCTCGGTCAGCGCCCCGTGCCCGGCCGCCCCACCCTGTACGGCACGACACGCACCTTTCTCGACTACTTCAACCTGAAGAGCCTCGATGAACTGCCGCCGCTCTCGGAAATACGGGCGCTGGTCGACCCGCACGTCGCAGACGACGGACCCGAGATCCGCTCGGACGATGAGTTGGCCGACACTGAAGCGCCCGAGTCCGGGGATACCTCGCGGCCGTTGGCTGAAATCGTGCCGTTGCCCACCCCGAAGCGATAGCGCCCCTGAGCGCCGAATGGAGCACCGGTGTCGGAGAAGCTGCAAAAGGTGCTCGCCTCTCACGGCCTCGGATCGCGCCGACAGATGGAGAAGTGGATCGTTGCGGGACGCGTCGTTGTCAACGGTCAGACCGCGACAATCGGCGACCGCGCAGACGCAACCGACCGCGTCGAGGTAGACGGCCGGCGGCTGACCATTCGGGGAGCACAGGTTCCCCGGGTACTCGTCATGAACAAGCGCCAGGGCGTCATCTGCACCCGCCGGGACCCCCAGGGCCGCGAGACGGTGTTCGACGCCCTGCCCCGGATTCGCGAGGGACGCTGGATCAGCGTGGGGCGGCTCGACATCAACACGAGCGGTCTCCTGTTGCTGACCAACGACGGTACGCTGGCACACCGCCTGACGCACCCCGGCACCGGAATGGACCGCGAGTACGCCGTCCGCATCCAGGGGACCCTAACCGAGGAGGAGATGGAAAGCCTGATCTCGGGCGTTGAGATAGACGGCGAGATCCAGCGCTTTTCCGACCTCCGGTACTATGACGGACGCGGCAGCAACCATTGGTACCACGCAGTGCTCATGGAGGGGCGGAAACACGAAGTCCGCAACCTGTTCCTGCATCTGGGGTACAGGGTTTCCCGCCTCAAGCGCGTTCGTTACGGACCCGTCGTCCTGCCTTCAAGGCTCAGGCGCGGACAGTTCACCGAGATGGGTCCCGACGACCTCGAAACGCTCTACGGTCTGCTGCACCTGCCTGTCGCGAATCTGCCTGATGCCGGCAAGCCGACCCCGCGCTCGCTGCTGATCCCGTACCCCGAACTGCCGGTGCAGGCGTGACCCTTAACCCGGTTTTCGGGCGTGGAGCAGGTAGTTCACGTCCACGTCCCGCGTCAGCGTGCACCGCCGTGTGAACGGGTTGTAGCGCATGCCGTCGATCACGACGAGTTCCAGGCCGGCATTGCGGACCGCCCTGGCCAACTCCGCCGGACGGATGAACTTCGCGTAGTCGTGGGTTCCCCGGGGCAGCAGCCCCAGGATGTACTCCGCGCCCACCACGGCAAGCGCGTACGCCTTCGGGTTGCGGTTGATCGTGGACATCACGACGTCCCCGCCAGGCACCACCAGGTCCGCCAGGGCGCGCACCGTGGACGCCATGTCCGGAACGTGTTCGAGCATCTCGAGGCATGTCACGACGGAGAACGCCTCACGCTCCTCTTCCACGAACGCCTCGGGCGAGGCCGCCAGATAGCGGATTTCGTTCTCGACACCAACCTCGATCGCGTGCAACTGCGCGACCGCAAGCGGTCCCTGGGCCACGTCGATCGCCGTGACATCGGCGCCGAGCGCGGCCAGGCTCTCGGTCAGGATTCCGCCGCCGCAGCCCACGTCAACGACCCTGGCGCCCGACAGCGAGCATCGATTCTCGAGGTACCCGACGCGCAGGGGATTGATGTCGTGCAGCGCCTTGAAGTCACCGTTCGGATCCCACCAGCGGTGTGCCAGCGCCTCGAACTTGGCGATTTCCGCCGGGTCGACGTTCGGCACTGCGGTCACGCGCGCATCCTTGCCGGCCATTCCTGCGCCCGAGCCAGGACGCGTTCGATGTCCAGCGTGTTGAAACGGCCCTGTTCGTATAGGCATCGACCCCTCACCCAGACATGGCTCACATGGTGACCGGCCTGCGTATGCACCAGGTGCTCTCGCGCATCGTGTACCGGCTGCAGCGCCGGATGCCGAAAGTCCACCGCGATGAGGTCGGCCGACTTCCCCTGCTCGATGGAACCGATCTCCTCCCCAAGCCCCAAGGCGCGCGCGCCGTCCAGCGTCGCCATCTTCAGCATTTCAGCCGCTGGCGCCGCGGCCGCGTCGCCGGCAGCGGACTTCCGCGCCAGCATCGCGGTCCGCATCTCCTGGAACATGTCGAGTGAGTTGTTGGAAGCCGCACCATCCGTACCAAGTCCCACGATGACTCCCGCGCGTTGCAGGTCGCCGACGCGGCACCGGCCGCTGGCGAGCAACAGGTTCGAATGCGGGCAATGGATCACCCGGACGCCGCCACACGCGATGCAGTCGATCTCCCCATCGTCGAGCTGGGTCATGTGCACCGCCTGGAGGCTCGGCGTGATCATCCCCATCTCGGACAGCACGCGGATCCAGGAGATGCCATGGCGCGCCCTCGCGCCGGCCACCTCGGCCTCGGTTTCGTGCAGATGCATGTGCAGGTCCGCGCCGATTTCGTCCGCCAGCGTCTGCACCCGCTTCAGTGCCTCGAGATCCACCGCGTAGCACGAGTGCGGACCGAAGGCGACCTTGATCAGTTCCTCGTCCCGATACCGGTCGTGCAACTCGACGCCGCGGTGTATGCATTCGTCGACATCCCGCAACCCGGCGCTCGGCGAGTCGACCACCGGGACTGCCAACTGGAGACGAAAGCCCGCCCGCACCGCCGCTTCAGCGGCAACCTCGGGGTACCAGTAGTGATCGCTGGCGCAGGTCGTGCCCGAGGCGATCATTTCCGCCAGCGCCAATCCCGTCCCGTCGGCGACAAAATCGCGATCGACGATGCGTTTCTCAAGCGGCCATACGATCTCGTTCAGCCACGCATCGAGCGGCTGCGAGCCAGCAAGGCCGCGCATCAGCGACATCGCGAGATGGCCGTGGGCATTGACCAGTCCCGGCATCAACACGTGCGAGTCCAATTCGATCGTCTCGGCTTCCGGGAAACGTCCGTCGAGCGCCTCGAGAGGTTCCACCGCCGCGATGCGGCCGTCTTCGACGGCGACGCCGGCACCCTCCTGCACGCCGTCAGGTGCAATCGGCAATAGATAGCGCGGTTTCAGAATGGTCGCCGACATGGGAGCAAGCATACTCAGGTCGCAATGCTCCGCGAAAGACAACCATCCCCGGGAAACACGGCGCACCCCCAGGGTGACGGATTTCATGGCGCTAAAATGGAATCAAGGAGCGCGAAACAGATGACCCCGACAGAACAGGCCTGGCTCGACCAGGTCCAGGAAGATATCGTCGATCCGGAGCGGCCCATCGTTGATCCGCATCATCACATGTGGCGGGACAGGTACGTGCTGGAAGATCTCTGGGCCGACACCGGGTCCGGCCACAACGTCGAGAAGACCGTCTTCGTCGAATGCAGGTCAGAGTACAGGACGGAGGGCCCCGAGCACCTCCGCCCGGTCGGGGAAACGGAGTTCATGGCCGGCATCGCGAATGCAAGCCGGGGCCACGGCCACGCCGAGATCTCGGGGATCGTCGCCTACACCGACCTGGCAAAGGACCTGGGTCTTGTTCGTGAAGTGTGCGACGCCCATCGCGAGGCAAGCGACGGACTGTTCCGCGGCATTCGCCACGGCGGCGCGTTCGAGCCGGGCAGGACCTCCCTCTGGGGAGACCCTGCCACGCAGCCCGATCTCTACAGCCGTCAAGACTTCAGAAAGAGTGTCGCGCTGCTGGGTGAGATGGGCCTCGTCTACGAAACCTGGCATTACCGCCATCAGAACCCGGATTTTGCCGCAGCAGCCCGAGCCGCCCCAGGCACGGTGATGGTACTGAATCACCTCGGTTCACCCATCGGCAGCGGACACCCTCCTGACCAGCATGAGGAGATCCTGGCCCGGTGGAAGAGCGACATGGACGAACTTGCTGCCCACGAAAACGTGACGATCAAGCTCGGTGGTCTGGGCATGCCGACGGACCATTTCGGCTGGCACCTGCGGGAGACGCCGGCGACATCGGATGAAGTCGTCGCCGCCCAGCGCGACTATTACCTTCATGCCATCGACTGCTTCGGCCCGGACCGATGCATGTTCGAAAGCAATTTTCCGGTGGACAAGCTGTCGATGTCCTACCACGTCTACTGGAACGCGATGAAGAAGATCTCGTCGGGTTTCTCGGCGCGGGAGAAGGACATGCTGTTCGCCGGAACGGCGACCCGGGTCTACAAACTCTGAAGGGGAGTTTTCGGCGCCAGCCCGTTCTACGTGGCCGTTCCGCAATGCCCTGGTGAATCAGGCCGATGGGGGTTCACACGCAAGCGCGCGCCCTCGCCCGTCACGGCGAGGGCTGCGCGTCGACATCGGTCGCTACCGCGGCTAGTGGAAGGGGTTGTCCTTGTCCCGCGTATTGACCCCCGAGGCGTCTTCATAGGCTTCGATGTACTTTTCCGCTTTCGCGGTGAACGACACCCGGTCGCCCTGGGTCGAGTAGCCGGGAATGCAGCCTTGCTGCAACACCATCGCGACCCGTGGCCCGTGCTTGTCGATCAACTCCTCGAGCATCCCCTCCGGGATCTTGCCGATGAAGTTCTCGAGCGGGCGCATGAACGGCCGGTTGAAGTAAACCGTCACGCTGACCCGTAGCCCCGGCGCCGTGCGGTTGTACGCAGCGTGCCAGGCATTGCCGTGCCAGACGACCAGCGAGCCGGCCGGTCCCTCGATCGGGATGGCCTTGTCGTTTTCGGCCAGGATGGTTTCCGGTCCCACCGGGGCGCGGCCGTACTTGTGGCTGCCCGGCACGATCGCGGTCGCGCCGTTCTCCCGGGTGAAGTCCGTCAACAGGTACGTGCATTGGGCCGCGTAGGCCTGTGGCGGAAACGGTGACGGCAACCCTCCCGAGTCGGTGTGCAACGGGAAGTTGCTCTTGTTCGGACCCTTCATCCAGCACCCGATGTTGGACAGCACGGCGCTGTAACCCAACAGGTACGTAACCAGCGCCAGCAGGGGCGGGTTCATCAGCCCCTCTGCGAAAACCGGGTCGTCGTAGAAGATCGAGTGCATCCGATCGCCGAACGGCGAATCGACGAGGCCGGGATTGTTCGTTGCGACGGCGGGCGTCTGGTCCTTTAGCTGGGACCGGCCGTACGCGTCGTTCTTGGCGCCGAACAGCATATTGGGTTGAAACGCGTGGGTTTCGCCGGTCTCCATGTTCGGCCGTTCGCCGTTCCGCTTCTCCGCGATGTCGAGCAGGGCATTCAACATCCGCTCGGCCATGTTGTTCGGGTTCGCAAGCTCCGGCGGGACCACCGTGAAGCCGTCGACGTCGAGTTCCGCGACATGCTTCTGCATGCCGAGTTCGCAGATGTCGTTCCAGGCGCGGCGATGGGGGTCAGACGTTTCTGCCAATGGTGCTACTGCTGCCATGATTCCTTTCCTCCCGGATTTACTGCCCCGATTCTACGCCCAGCCTGAAGATCGCGCCAAGCGGAGTCTTGTCCAACGCGAGATGAGCCTAAAGCTGAGATGCGATTCCAACGCAAAGTGAG
>JAPOYI010000226.1 GCA_026706665.1 Gammaproteobacteria bacterium
CGATCATCCCCGAATGATGCGCAGAACACCCCGTTCACCCTCACTTCGCGTTGGAATCGGACCTTCGCTTCACCCTCACTTCGCGTTGGACAGTGCGGGCACTTCTCTTTCGCGTCAGCGGTCGGGTAAGCTTCATTTGTTGCGAGGGACACCCTCGCGCTCCGGTTTTTTGCGAGGGACACCCTCGCGCTCCCGGGCTGAAAGGGTCCCGAAGGTACTTCGAATTGGCTAGACAATCGGCGAGAGCAGCACGGATAGCGGCGAAATGGCGAAAGCTCGCTGAAGAGCGCTGCTCGGAGAAAGGAGAGCGACTGACGCCGGCCCGATTAGCGGTCTACGCGGAAATGCTCGCCCACGGTCGGCCGCTTTCGGCCTACGAACTCATCGCACTGCTGGAGCAACGACAGGAGCGCAAGATCGCGCCCCTGACCGTCTACCGCCACCTGGACTTCCTCATGCGCACCGGCCTCGTCCACCGGCTGGAATCCGCCCAGACCTACTTGCCGTGCGACCACCCCGACCATGCCCACAAGAGCCAGTTCCTGCTCTGTTCCTCGTGTGGCCACGTGGACGAGGTCGAGTCGAGCGGGCTTGAGACGCTCCTGTCCGAGATCGCAGACGAGCACGGATTCCGACCGGACAACGCGGTGGTTGAGATCAAGGGGGTGTGCGGAGACTGCGCCGTCGGCAAGCCAAACTGAGCGTATTTCCCATAAAACAGTTGTTTTCGGAATCTGGGAAATTCCGATGTGGTTGGAGAACCAACCCGTCGCTGAATGGGGCTGGCTAGAAAGTGAATGTCATTTCGATTTCGTCAGTACCGTTCAATAGTCGGCTGAACTTGAAGCCCACCCGTTCGTAGAAGCGCCCGCTGTTTGCATCTACCCTGAGATAGCTAGTGATCAGGCTCTTGGGATTGCCGGTTCGGCGAATGCGTTCGATCAGCAACTGCACCGCGCGTCTCCCGTAGCCGCGGCCCTGGAAGCGCTGATCGATCATCAGCCGCCACAGGAAATACTCTCCCTTTTCCGGGGCTTCAGAAGTCATCATGAACCCCACCGGCGTTTCCCCGGCATAAATTGCTCTCAGCCACACGGGGTCGTTGTCGGGTGGGTGATGTGCTTCGGCGATGGAGTAGGCATTCGAGCGAGGGTAGGCCCGAACCTGATCTTCGGCCACGGAAAGTTCCAGAATCGCGTGCAGATTGTGGCTGGTGATTTCTCTGAGCGTGACTGGACTCAATTCACTCCACCTTAAGGTCATGGGAGAAGCTGGGTGACGCGATCAGTCGATCAATGCCTGGTAGCTTAATGTGCGAATTGCTTCGCGCAATGAGTAACTCCCGGCAGGATACGCCTGCGTAAAAAATAGCCTGATTGCTCCGCCATGAACCCGTCGGGCGGCTGAGCCAGCCAGCGGTAGCCGGGCGAGCCGCCGGCTGACCGCCTGCACTTTGGCCGCGGTGCGCGGGCTGCCGGCGGCGCGACTGTCGGCGGGCGAAGCCGGGCCGGCCGACCCGGATGTGACCGTGGCGGACGTGATGGGGCGGCTGTTGTACCTGTACGGCGTCGCTGACGTTGCGTTCATCAGCGGCAGCCTCGTTCCGGTGGGCAGGCACAACCCGATCGAAGCGGCGAAAGTAACGCCGAATCAGCGAATCAGCATCTTGATGGAAGTGTGTCGCTCCGGTCGCTGAAGCTCCACGCGTTGGCGTAGGCGACGAGATTCAGCCTCGCTGCCACCGCGAGCGAAGCGGTATTGGACCAGGACGTGCTGTACAGCGGTACCCGGCCCGACGCGCGAACCGCCGTCGCCCAGGCCGCGGTAACGCACGCGCCGAGGCCCGCGCGCCGAAACGCGGCGGCGGTCTCAAGACCGGCTTCGGCCGCGTGACCCGACCGCCGCGCGCAACAGCAGACGCTGACCGCGTGTCCGTCGCGTTCGATGGCCGCGATCGGGGCGCGTCCAGCCATCTCCGCCTGGCTCCAGTCAGGAAAGTGCCGGACAAGCCGGTCAACCGTCCAGAGGAACACGACGCCGTCAACCTCCGGAATGTCGTCGGGGAATACGAAAGCGGGACCCGAGTCGGCCGCTTCGCCCGCAAGCGCACGGTAGCGGTCCGCGTGTAGCGGCGGAACGCGCCCATCTTCGACGGGCGTCTCCTCGGCGGCCAGATCGTGCAGCGCCGCGGCCACGCGGTCCGGGGTGTCGGCCCTCACGGCCCACGCGCAATGTGCCCGTCCGCGCACCAGCTTGAACACGGGACCCCGCCTCGAGTCGGGTTCCCGCGTGCCGGCGACGCGTCCCCGCCGGTCGATCCGGAACAGGGTCTCGAGGTGCAGCTCCGGCGTCGTCAAGGTGGGACGCGCGAGTGAGGGCCCCGGGCGTTGGTCACACGGTTGTGGCCGGGCCGCCTAGACGTAGTACCGGTCGTGGCAGATGCCCTCGACGGGCTCGCCCGGTACGGGCATGCGCCAGTTGCCTTGCTTTTGCCGCTCAACGCCATGGCGCTCACTATAGGAACAACCGGTATCTGAAGTGATAACAACGTCTCTCGTACGAGGAATATTTCTAATAATAACAGCTATTTAAAATGCAATAGTGGCGGAGAGGGAGTCCGTCACTTTCGTTTCTCTCGACCCATCCTAACATTCTCCGAAGTTCACTTAACACACTGATAGATAATAATTTATCAGTCTCATCCAGTGTCTTGACCACTCTCCAGATATCCCCCATACTCAGTCCAATCAGGGTACAAATTGGGGTACGACTTGGCGAAACTCACAGTGCGAAGGATCGAAACAGCAAAGGGGCCAGCGAAGCTGAGGGACGAACACGGATTATACCTGCGCGTGTCGCCGAGAGGCGCGAAGTCGTGGATCCAGCGGCTCAACATCCAGGGGCTGCGGACCGACAACTCCATCGGCCACTACCCCTCGATGGGTTTGGCGGAGGCCCGCACCGCGGCCTTCGAGCGCTGGAAAATCGCCAAGGCGGGCGGCGACCCGCGCAAGGCGGACGGCCAAGCAGTGCAGGGACCGACGTTCGCTGAGGCGGCCGAGGCGGTAATCGCCATTCATGAGCCCACCTGGCGCAGTCCGAAATCGGGTCCGCAGTGGCGGGCGAGTCTGGAGACATATGCCTACCCGACCATGGGAAAGCTGCCGGTGTCGGAAATCAACCCCAGTCATGTCATGGCCGTCCTTGAACCGATCTGGAACGAGAAGCGCGAGACCGCGCGGCGGGTGAAGCAGCGTATCTCGGCCATATGCAGATGGGCCGTAGCGCAGGGCCACCGGACGGACGACCCGGCGGGGATCATCATCGACGCGGCGCTACCGCGCAACGGAGTCGAGCGGAGACACATGCCAGCGCTCCCCTACGACGAGGTCGCGGACTGTGTAGCTAATGTGAAGGCCAGCAAGCGCGCGAGCGCATCGTCGAAGCTGGCATTGGAGTTTCTGGTGCTCACCGCGGCGCGGTCGTCGGAGGTGCGCAAGGCGACCTGGGACGAGATCGACGTCGAGGGCGCGGTGTGGACACTGCCGGCGCAACGCATGAAGGCGAACCGGGAACATCGGGTACCGTTGTCGGGCCGCGCCCTCGAAGTGCTGCATGACGCCGCGGAGCTCACCGACGGATCGGAACTGGTGTTTCCGGGCTCCAGGCAGGGTCGACCGCTGAGCGAGAACACGCATGCCAAATTGCTGCGCGAACTCGGCTTCGACGCGGTGACGCACGGCTTCCGGTCGAGCTTCCGCGACTGGGCCTCCGAGCAGACGCACACGCCCCATGCCGTGATGGAAGCGGCGCTGGCTCACACGATCAGGAATAAGGCGGAAGCCGCCTATGCGCGCAGCGACCTCTTCGAGAAGCGGCGGTTGCTGATGGAGGCGTGGGCGACCTACCTTGGAGCCTGAGGAAGCGACACGTCGTTGATTCGGATAGGTCAGGGCGGAGCCGTAGCCAACTCGAATCGGGCGCGATGCGCGAACAGATGCTGCCACCGACCTGGCCGCCTTGACACGGTGACGGCGGTGGCATTCCCGGCGCTTGACGGCGGACGTTAGTACTCGGACACGAAAGCATCGACGAGGCCGGCTCGAAACCGCCAGATCGACACCAGGTCCTCATTCGCCGGCGGCCCATCCGCGTACCAAGGTTGGTCGTAGAGCCATTGCAGCAGATTACCGTAGCCCTCAGGCTTCCGAAGGGTTGAGGGATCGATTCCCGCCAGCTCTCCGAGCGTCTTCTCGGATGCCCGGTTCACCGACAGTAGCCGATCCGGCCGGGTGAGCGTGAGCAGCAGCGTTGTTGTCCCGTAGTTCACATGCCGAACTGTCAACTCCCTCATCGCGGAGACGGCGATGTCCGGGAACATCGTCTCGCGGGCGTCTTTGACCCTCTCAAGGACTCTGCGGAACTTGGTCTCTTCGTTGCACGCCGCTGGCCAAGTCCCGCCCCTGTCCACTATCCGTCCCAACAGCCCCCACCACTCCAGACCCTCACGCCTATAACTGCCTTTGAGTTCTCGTTGGGATTTCGGGTCGAGATCGGACCAACGCGTTTCGCCGAACAGGATGGCACGCCGCCGACGTATCGCCGCCATGTAACTCCCGTGCTCTTGGTGGAACACCCCCCAGTCCCGGTCGCGCAGCATCTCGTCGCACTCCCTCAAAGCCTGATGGTAGTGGTCGAAGGTCCGGGGAGCATCTTCGAGGAGCTCCGCGCGGCGAGTGACTGGCTTGGAGACGAACCCTCGGACCTCTCGATTCGGCGGCTTCCAGACCTCTGAATACCGACGGATCACTTCTGCAATCGGCATATCCGTGGCGCAGTGATCCCACCGTTCTTGGAACCACGCGGCCAGGGCATCCACCGTGTCGCCGAAACCGATCTCAACCACGAGCTCTTCATTCGCCTTGGCGTGACGGCCGAATCCGGCCTTCGTGAAGTTGGCGCTTCCGATCCACGCCCGTCGCGTTACGATGCCGTCCCTACGCCGTGCGAACAGGTACAGCTTGGGGTGGAAGAGGCGGCTGTCGTTCGGCACGATCCTGAGGCGACCACGTGCAATCCTGTTCAGCTTGTCCAAGGCGTCCGGGTGCGTGGCGTTTCCCGCGATTCCGACGATGGCACGGACTTCCAGACCTCGGCGCTTGGTTTCAGCCTCCAGCATTTCCAAATGCTCTCCGTCCCAAGCCCACGCCGTGGCGATGTCGAAATGCGTGTGAGTCTGCAGTAGCTCCGTCAAGCGGCTATGCAACGTATCGCCACGGAGTATCATGTCTTCCTTTCCATGTCTGACCTCTTGCTGATCGGAACGCCCTGAGTGCTGGGAGCGTCGCGACTACGGTATGGTGCAGTCTTGGCTTAGGTTTGTCACCGCGATGACACCGGTGCGCTCTCCGTCCACACGGGCGCCAAACGTCGACGATCCGACGCACATCGTTCTCGACGTCAACGAGCGCGTTTGTCCGTATCTCGTGCCGCAAGGGTGAGCTTGGGTACGACCACCTCCCAAGTGTCGGACCGAAGGTTGCGGGCAAAGCCTTCGTCCGTCACGTCCTTGCGCCATCGGACGAACACACCGTGGACGGTCGCGCCGGCGACTTGCGTTCTCGGCGGGACTTCCCAGTCCGCCTTCATGCGCCCAACTTCGCGCCCATGCCTGTCGAGCATCTTCCACCGACCGTTCTGGCGGGCAAGCGACAGCGCATCGCCGGGTTCGAGAGCACATATGCTCCGGTGAGTCTCGGCCTCGGCTGGCAACCGTCCGGCAAAGTCCATGTAAACGTCACCCATCGTGCACACCACGGTCTTGTCATGCAGACGCGAAAGGGTCGTGTCGGGAGACGGCACAGTGCGTTCCAATGTGCATGGTCGGGCCTTGAGCGGCTGGATCAGCGTGGCGATCTGTTGTCGACTGGACGCCGCGAGCGGCGGATCGTCGGAGTCGCGCGCGCTGTGATCGGCTAAATCGACTAGGGTGAGTGTCTCCCGAGCGCGAGTCATTGCGACGTAGAGGAGGCGCCGCGGCGCCTCCTCGTCCTCGCGCGCGTCGGTCTCGTTCCACTTGCCGTCCAGAATGACGACGTGGTCGAACTCAAGGCCCTTCGCGCTGTGGGCGGACGTGAGGAGCAGCCCTTGCTGCCGGCGACGCACCTCGCGGCTCCACTCGCCGAGCCAGTTCCGGACGTAAGCTGCGGTCAGCACGGCAGCATCGGGTTCCTCAAGCAACAACTCTTCCAACGCTTGGGCAAGAAGCCGTCCCCATGGACCGGATGTCGCGTCTTGCAGGTGTTGTTGGATGGCGCGTCTCGTGGTGGTGGGTCCGGCTTCATCGAGCGTACTGAGGAAGGACTG
Source organism: Gammaproteobacteria bacterium (assembly GCA_026706665.1). GTDB lineage: Bacteria > Pseudomonadota > Gammaproteobacteria > Pseudomonadales > Azotimanducaceae > VXNE01. Next base: position 6,367 of record JAPOYI010000226.1, read on the forward strand.
CGTTTCGCGCGCACGCCAGAAGGATCCCAGTTCCTCCTGCGCGGTCTGGAAAGGGATGCCGCGTTGGACACAGACGCTTGCGACTTGATCGAGGTCTTTCCAGTTCCTCGCGATGACGGCGCAACGATGCCACTCCCACTGGGGATCGAGCGCCGCGAGGCGTCTGAGCTCGTCTATCGCAATCACGGCTTGGGAGAGTTGACCGCCTGTCGCGCGAAGGACCTGGACCTTCCCTTGCGCGACTTGATCGAGCACAGTCCAGCGCCCGCCAGACGGCTCGTCGTGTCGGCCTCGGTCTATCCGTATCGCATGGTCGCGTTTCAGCCGATCCTTGGCAATGTCGATACACCAGTTGGAAGCGTCGATGATGTTGCCGGTGGATCGGTAGTTCTCGACCAGGTAGTCCAGACTGGCGCGGTAGTCGACTTCGAAACGGCGGATGAACCGCACGGAGACGCCTTTCCAGCTGTAGACGTTCTGGTCGTCGTCTCCCACAGCGAACAGGTTGAGCTTGGCGTCGTCCTCGGCAAGGGTCCGCCCAGCGAGGGCGGAGATGAGTTCGAACTCGGGTTCGCCGATGTCCTGGTATTCGTCGACGAGAATCCACGCGAGTCTCCCGATCATCTGGTCGCGGCTGACACTCGTGGACGCTTCGCCGTCGGCCCTGAGAGCCAGCGCGGCCTGGCGCAGCATGTTCTCGAACATGGCATCGCTGGGGTCGGCGGCCGTGTCCGCGAAGGAGATGCCGAGAACGCGCATGGCGAGCGCATGGCAGGTCATGACGTTCACGCCGCGGGCATCGGGACCGATCAGGTCGTGGAGCCGTCGGCGAGCCTGCACGGCGGCGTGGCGGTTGTAGGTGAGGGCGAGTATCCCCCTCGGATTCTCTCGCCGGACGCGGATCAGGTAGGCGATACGGTGTACCAATACCCGCGTCTTGCCCGACCCGGGGCCCGCGAGAACCAGTACGTTGGTGCGCTCCCGGTCGTCCGCGACAATCCGCTCCTGGCTCCGGTTGGCGAGCTGCGTCACGATCTCGTCGTAGTGGTTTGGGAGAGTGTCGCGGCGGAGGGTGGACTCCCTGCCTTTGAACCACTCGGCGACGAACGACTCGCGGTCCAGTTCGAAGTAGTCCATGGCCAACCGCAGCGCAAGGCCGATGTCCGCCATGCCGAGGCGGGCGTACTGCGCGACCACGTGAATCTGCGCAGTCTGTTCTGCGTAGTGCTGACGCAACGGGCTAAAGTCCGCGACCCTGAACGTCCGGCCATCGCGGGTCACCTTGAGGGTCATGGCCGGTCGGAAGACCGTCAGTCCGCGGTTGAGGGTGAGGACTTCCTGCTCGTGCATCCAGAGCAGGGCGCGATCGACGAGTGCCTGAGTGTTGTGTCGCTTCAATTTGGCGGTCAGAACCATGTCCGCTTTGATGGCGCGTTCGAGTTCGCCGTATGTCGTCTCGACGAGGAGGTCTACGCCGCGCACCCCTGCGGGAACCTTTCCGACGAGATGGTCGAGCAGGCGGATGGCGCCGGCGCGGCGGCGCTTGGCGATACCTGCGATGCTGCTCCAGGGACGTCGCAGTCGGACCACGGCGGTGTCCATGTCGCGGGTTCGGACCTCGAGACTGCGGAGCGCACCGGGTTCGTCCCGACCGTCGGCGGCGAGACCGCGCAGAATCCGCACGAGGAGCTCGGGAAGCGGGTTCTGGATCTCGCTCTCGCGCAGGCGCTGTGCGAGCTGGCGGAGTCCTAGGCGGGTCCACTGGTCCGTCTCCTGATCCGGCGCTTCTTCGCGAAGTGCATCGATGAGAGCGGCCTCCAACTCCCGGGCGACCGCGAGGCGCCGCTCGGATGCGTTCTCGACGCCCACATGGACGTAGACGGTGATGCGCATGTCGTTGGTGGCGACACCGATGGCTTCCAAGGCGCTGAACACGGCACGAAGCTGGGGCAGCGAGCACCCGCATTCCGCCATCAATTCGTCGGTCGTGATGCCCGAGTCGGGATCGGCATGCGTCAGGATGCGGACCACCGTGGTCATCCGCTTGCGGACGTCTTCTCGAATACCCCTCTTCGAGCCTTCGCGGTCGATGATCTCGCTGGCTTCGGCGAGGGTCCTGATGCGCAGGGACGAAGGGAAGACGCGCGTGTAGTTCTCGTCGCGCTGGGCGAGTCGTGCTTCCTCCAGCCACGCGATCGCGGTCCGCACGCGATCGTCGTCGGTGGTGCTATCGCGCGTGAACTCGCCATCGGCGTCCTCGATGAGGATCTCGCCGGCGGTCGCGACGACGGCGTCCTCCATGTGCTCGCTGTGCCGCCGCCGGCGGCTGTCGAGGCGGCGCAAGGCGCGTAGGACGGCCTGAATGTCGCGGCGCTCAAGACGGGAACGCGCGGTGAGCGAGAACTGCTTCTCTGGATCGTCGTCGGCGAACAGCAGCAGGCAATGGGCGTCCCTGCCGTCGCGGCCGGCGCGGCCCGCCTCCTGAAGGTAGCTCTCGAGCGACCCGGGGATCTCGGCGTGGATCACGGTGCGCACATTCGGCTTGTCGATACCCATGCCGAAGGCGTTGGTCGCAACGACCACATCGATGTCGCCTTCGTGAAAGCCGCGCTGAACCTCGCGTTTGCGTTCGGGCGATAGCCCTGAGTGGAAGTGTTCCGTTCGTATCCCTCGCTCCGCGAGGGCCTGGGCGGTCTCTTCGGTGCTTCTCTTCGTGGCGCAGTACACGATGGCGCCGCCGGATTCGGAGCTGTCGAGCGCGTTCTCGATCGCGTGGTGGATGTGTTCGACACGCTGGGCGGGCGTGGTGGGCATGACCACGAAATCGAGATTGGTCCGCTCGGCGCCGCCGTCGATCACTTCCAGCCGCGCCTGCAGCCTTTCATCGAAGTAGTCGCGTATCTCGTCGATGACGTCGCGCTTGGCCGTGGCGGTGAGACAGAGGATCGGGGCGGCCTGCTCGCCGTGGTGCTCGGCGATGTAGCGCGCGACGTAGCGGTAGTCGGGACGGAAGTCGTGACCCCACTTCGACAGGCAATGCGCCTCGTCGATCACCCAAGCGCCGATGCGCCTTCCAGCCAGGGCACTGCGGAATGTCGGGTTGCGCAATTGCTCTGGAGCGACGAGGACGATACCGGCGTCGCCGAAACGGATCCGCGCGAGCGCGTCGGCGCGTTCGGGCCACGACAGGAGGCCATTGATGGTCACGGCGCAAACGATCCTATCGCGTTGCATGGCCGCGACCTGATCGGCCATCAACGCCACCAGCGGGGAGATCACCACCGTCAGCGCGCCGCTGGCCTCGTAGCGCATCAGCGCCGGAAGCTGGTAGCAAAGCGACTTGCCCGTGCCCGTCGGGAGAATGCCCAGGACGTGGGCGCGTGCGAGGTGGCGCTCGATGATGAGTTGCTGGAGGCTCTCGCCCTCGCGATTCTTGCGAAAGGCCGGGGGATTATGTTCGAACCAGTGGCCGAACCAGCGTCCCAAGGCTTTCGCCGGATTCAGGCGTTCGGAGCACCACGGACAACCGTTGTCGCCGCAGTGCGAGTCGCGCAGCCTCGCAGCGAGGAGGCTCGGGGAGAATCGCTTCTCGACGTACGGCGGGATGATGGAATTGCCACCGGCGACGGGCAGCCAGGCCAAGAGGTAGGCCAGGGGAAGCGGGTCCGAAGGAGCATCGCGGATGATGGACGCGGCTTGGTTGCGGCACCCGAAGTCGGTCAGCCGACGCTCGACTACTGGGAGGGCTTGCGAAAGTGGCGGCGCGGAGTCGGCGTCGCGAACGGTCCGAAACAGCGCGTCGAAAGCGTGGGCCGTGACCCCCGCCGCAAGGAGGGCGTGCCAAGCCAAGAGGAAGTCGCTGTCCTTGCCTTTCAGATCGTCGACGATGTCCGCGAGGAGTTCGAGCGTCAACTCGGCGTCGAGCAGCGGGTCGTTGACCTGCGTCCTTGCGAGGCCGGGGTCGTGGTGTTGCTTGACGAGGTGATGGTACGGATTCTCCGGGCGGGCAAGGGGACTGAGGTAGAGCGTGTCGATGGCGGGGAGATGCAATAGCCCGAGGTCCGGCGCGTGCTTGGCGAGAAGCGGCAGATCGTGTTCGATGATGTTGTGGCCAACCAGGCAGGAAGCACCTCGGGCGAACTCCTCCAGTTCGGCGAGGGCATTGTCGAGTCCTCGGCTACGGCCTTTCCAGGCCAAGGTGTTCGCGCGATCGGCGCGAATGGCGCCGATGGCGGAGATTGTTGTGGCGCCCTCGAGATCGATGGAAAGGAGTCCGGTGAGGCGGTGCGACCCGAGACGGGCGCCGATAGCCTTAATATCTTCCCAGCGCGTGACCGTCATCCTATTGGGGGCCAGGTACGGGTCCGAGACGCGTAAGGTTCATCAGTTGTTGGCGACGCGAGGGAACTCATAGGTCGGTTGCGCCCCGCCGGGGGGGAGTGGTACACGATGCCGTGGCTGGGTTCAGAGGCCCAACTCGGCGTGTGACCCGATGCGCACGAGTCGGAGCGTCTCCGAGTCCGGCTTCTCGTAGATCAGGACGAGATCCGGCCAGACGTGGCAGTCACGGAAGTCGCTCCAGGGACCGCTCAGCGCGTGGTCGTGGTGCCGCGCGTCGAGGGGGATGTCGTAGGCGAGGGCGTTCACGATGATGGCGAGCCGTTCATCGAGGTCGCGCCGGTGGCGGCCCCGGGACTCGCGCTTGTAGTCGCGCTTGAAACGACTGGTCCGCTCAATTGTCCGCATTCAGGTCGTCGAAAAGGCTGTCGACGTCCTTGAACTGCGGCAGGTGGCCGCCGCGCGCTTCCCTCATCGCAGCGATGGTTTCTTCGTTCGGCACAAGGGGGGCGAACGGCAGAGCCTTCTCCCGGGCAACTCGGGTGAGAAGTAGGCGCACGGCGTCGGAGACGGTGAGTCCCATCGCGGCGAGAACCACTGCGGCCTCTTCCTTGACCGCCCTATCGACGCGGGCTTGGACAAGCTGATTCGCCATGCTGGTGTCCTAGTCGGGTTTCTGCTGTATGGCATTGTCGTTCAGCAAAGCTGAGGCTTCAAGGAAATTGGGAGGCAAAGTACTGCTTTGCGGGACGGAGCCGGAAGCTGCCAAGCACGCGGCGCTGGTGCCGCTTTGTTGCCGGTCTTACTTTGGAGCCGCCCTTGTGCGGCATCGTCGGCGGATGCGCCGACAGACTGGGAGACCAGACAGCAGGCGGGAATCCTACGTTGGGCGGGGTGGCCGCTCCGGAACGAACCGTCCGAGTCCCGTCCGGCAGGATCGGACGACCCTCCCGAGGGAGGGTCGCCCAAGCGGCTTCACAGGAACGCCAGGGCCATCCCCAGCGACACCAGGGCGCTGACCGAGACAAGGGCGCCGACTTTCGCCAGCACCCACCACCAGCGGTCTATGCGCAGTCCTCCTTCGAGGGTTTCCTTGGTTTCCCACATGGTCACACCTCCTCAAAAGAACAACCCGATGGTCTTGAACATCACGATCGTCGCGTTGAAACCGATCACGATGGCCACGGAAACCTTAACGGTCTCGTAGGCCATCCGCAAACGCATTTCATCGAGCTGTCGCTCCGCGATTCCCGTCTCCGCCCGGAGCTTCCTGAACTCCAAGGACGCCCTTCGGCGTTGTCTCCTCCGCCGTCCGGTCCTACTCATGCGGTTGTCTCCAATGGACTCCCACACACCGGGACCGGCCTCCGCAAGGGACATCGGTCCCCTGCGGGAGTGGGCGGCATTCCGCCCGGTTTTTCAACGCCGGCTTGCGCCGGCACCTCACTCAACGCCGCCCTTCCCAGGGCGGCAACGCCAGACAAGCCGGCAACAGAGCGGACAAACCATAGCACGCCGCGCCGCCCCGCGCGACCGTAGATGTTATTTATCTAATTGATAAATAACATATTTTATTGCCATTCTCTCGATTTCATGGCTCAATCGGACCATGCGACCCGACGATCGTTTTCCTTCCGGCCAAGCAGCCACCGACGCCTCGCTGCCCATCACCCGCGACCCAATGAACTCTAGGCCCGCCGCTTTCGACGCGCCCGCCGAGGCGGCACGCCTCAAAGCCGCGACCCGCGCGCGCCGCCGCATCCGGCATACGCGCTCCCGGCTCGATCGCTACGCCCACGAACTGCTGGCGCTCGCAGACGAGGGCTGCACTCCGGCGGAGCTTCGGCGCTGGCTCCGCGACCGCCGCGTCCACGTCCACCACTCCACCGTCGCGCGCTGGCTACGCCGCCGCGGCGACGGCTGACCCGCGATCCCGATGCCCCGGTTCAGATCCACGCAGCCTCCCGAGCGGCAGGCCGCCAGCGTCATCGCCCGGCTCGTCGAGAACGGCGCCCTGCGCCGCAACCCCGCCAGACCGCCGTCGGTGCGCACCGTCGCCAACTACCGGGACTGCCTGCTCGAGGTCGCGCGGCGCATCGCCGCCGAGGGCAGGGAACTCCGCGACCTGGATGCCGACGGCGCGGTCGAGTACCTCCGCACCCGCGCCGACGATCTGGGCCAGAAGGCGCTCGACATGCACCGCCAGGCGCTGCAGGCCATGCTGGTCCACGTCTCCCGCCGGCTACCCCAAGGGCAGCGTCTCACCGTCGTGCGCTCGCACAGGCCCCGGCGGCGAGGCGGACGGGCCTACACGCCGCAACAGGTCCGGATGGTCGCGGCGGCGCAGAGCGCCCGCAACGGCCTGTCCACCCTCATCGCCCACGCCGCGGGACTGCGCGCCCACGAGCTGCCCACGCTCGCCCGGCCCGGCGAGCAGCCGCCCGACCGCCGTCCCGCTCGCCCGGAGAAGTTCGCGGGGAGGCCGGGACGGGACTACACCGTGGTCGGCAAGGGCGGCCTGGTCCGCGCCGTGCGTCTGCCGGAGCACCTGGCCGACCGCCTGAGGGCCGACGCCACGGCGAACCCGTCCTGATCGTCGACCGCGGCATCCGCTACGTCTCGCGCTACGACGTCGCCGGCGGCGTCGCGTGGAGCGTCAGCTTCGGCAGCGCCTCGAAGCGCGCTCTCGGCTGGTCTAGGGGCGCCCACGGCGTCCGGCACTCGTACGCCCAGGAGCGCATGCGCGAACTGCAGCGGCTGCTCGTCCGGGCCGACGCGCTGGAGACCGTCAGCCAGGAGCTCGGCCACTTCAGGCCGGAAATAACCGAGACCTACCTCAGGTGATCCGCCTCGCGCTGGATCTCACCTCCCGGGAGGCCGAGATACTCGACTCGATCGTGCGCGGCGACCTGAACCAAGAGCCCGACGACCGCGCCCGACGCGTGGCCGTCGCAAAACTCGTAGTCGATCGCGGCGCCCGCATGCGCGAAGCTGTCCACCGCGAAGAACCCGAAGCCATCCACCGCGAGCGGCTCGCGCTGCGCGAGGCGCTGGAGGCCGAGCGCGCGAGCCGCCGCCGCGAGCGCGATCGGCACGCCGCCGTCCGCCGCAGTCTGCGCAATGCGGCCGCCGCCGTCGCGCGCCTGCGGGAATCCCGCGCCAGATACCGCGACCTCGGTGTCCGGGTCGAGGCCGCGCTGCTGCGCTCGTCACCGCGGACCACTTCGACGGCCTCGAACGACGCCTCGGCCGCGCCCTGGAAGCCGCCGGCTTCGAGATGCCCGTCCCACGCCCTTCGCACTCGGCGCCGCGACACGTCCCTCTAGCCGAGACCTCGCGGGCGCCCCCTCCGCGCACCGGATCCGATATGCCCTATGATGCAGGCAACGCAGACCACCGCGACGTTCCTTTCTTGAATCAGCCCTCGACGCGCCGAACCGCCCTCCTCATCGACGCGGAGAACATCTCTCACCGCCACGCGCCTCAGATTCTGCGCATCGCCAAGTCGGTCGGCTCGCTCGAGTTGAGGAAAGCCTACGGCGACTTCGACCGGATCGACCTGCAGTCCTGGCGCGAGTCGATGCGCCGGCACGACATTCGGCCCCACTCCGACTATTGCTACACGACGGAAAAGAACTCCGCCGACCAGGCCCTCATCGACGACGCCGGAAGCCTGCTCGGCACCGGTCGTTTCCAGGCCTTTGTCATCGCCTCCGCCGACTCGGATTTCACGGAGGTCGTGCGCCGGATCGCCGCCGCAGGGGCCGCGCCGTACGGCGTCGGCGGCGCTCGCCCCAGCGCCGCTTACAGGCGAGCGCTGAGGCGCTATTTCGAACTCCCCCATATCCCCACCATCAAGCAGTTCAGGGACGCCGTCTTCGACTACCAGCGCCGCGATCCCACCTCCCACAACGCGGACGTGCCGGTCGACAACCTCCGGTCGATGATGTTCCATCTCAATCGCGTGTCGACCGTCGCTCGGGACTACGGGCTCTCGGATTTCGCCGCCCTGCTCCAATCCGCAGGGTTTGAAGTCAGTTCGGACCGACGCCCGGCCATCGTTCGCCTGGGTGTGCCGCCACCGGTCTGAGTCCATTTCGGACTCCCCGCCAGCAGTACATTAGCCAACTGGCGGGACGCCATCTCAGCGCGCCGTGACGCCTTGGCTCCGCCCGGCCCCTCCCGACCGGGGCGCCGAGCGAGGTCCGCGAGCTAGTTACCAAGCAGATTGCCATCTTCCTTCCGCTAGCTATAGCTCAATCTGCCCATAGCGCTGCAGGATCTCCCGAGCGAATTGCACGAGATGGTCCCGGTGAAACTCGCCCTCGAACCTCACCATTTCGTCCTCGTCCACAAACGCCAGTCGCACATGACACTCCACATCTGTTGCTAGGGGAACAATCTGCAGTGATCCGCTGGATTGCTTTTCTGACATCGTCGTTTGCTCCTACAGGTTTGGCTCAGCCGACCGGTCGGGGTCACGTCGCCCTGCATCGAGCCTCGCTGTAGAACCTCTCGTCTCCGTCAAAGTCCTTCACGTGAACTCGAATTTCGGTGAGGTTGTCCTCCGTCGCGGCTTGGGCCGCCTCCATCAATAGCCAACATTCCACCCCTTTGTGGTCGATCAGCGAGGAGGTGATAGCAATGATGCTGACTGTGGAAGCTCTCACGCTGCAGTTCCCAAAGTAGTGGTCATACTCGCTGTACTCGTCTATCTCGTATGGGTAGTCGTTCCTGTGTCTAAGACGCTCGAACCAGGCTTCCTTGATGTCAGCGCAGGTTTCGCCCTCCACAAACGGATCCACATACTCGCGAGTGAGCGCGTGATAGAAAGAAAATCCCACGAGCAAAAGAAACGCGACAACTGCGGCGACAAATACTCCTTCCCCTTTCGGCCAACGCCTCGGCGCGCTCAATCCGAGCAACCCTCCAGCGCCAGAATTTCCCCGCCTCTTGGCAAATAGGTTTTTCCGCCAATAAGAACGAGATCATTTCCCGATCGCCTGACCTTGTGCGTCTCCTCACTTATAGCGTCCGCAATAAACTCGTCGCGGTCCATATGAGAATGGTGGTCCTGCCACACGGCTTCAGCTATCCGTTCGTCGCTGTGGTCCCGCAGTTCGTCGCCATAGAGCTTGCGCCAGAACTCAACTTTGGAAGGAGAAAGTCGGGGCTTCATTTCCCAAAACTCTTTCTCAATGATGCTGGCTACAACCGCTGAATCTTCTTTCGCGCGCACTTCCACGACCTTCCCGCCCGCGCCCAAGTAGCGGACTATCGTGCACGGTGATGCAGCGTCTTCGACACTCCCAACCTCAGCGCATGAAGCGAGAAGGGAAATCGCAGCCAACACAATCGTTTTCATCCATCGTCCTCCCCCTCTTCCCCTCCCGTACATAAGTCCCTTTTTGGTTGTGGTGACCGTCTCTCCGGTCTGGCACACCACAGGGCAGGTGTCGCGGGTGCCGTATGAGAAAACGGATTCTGCCGCAAGCCCAGTCACGGCGCTAGGGAAGGACGACCCCATCGGTCATGCAATCTTGAGCGGAAAGCAGTCACTTCACATCTTTCAATACGGAGCTTGAGTTCCGCACGGAGTCGTGATCCATAGTGCCCCGTTTCCAGCATGTGGGCCAAACATCGAACGAGGCCGCTTCTCGGCAATGCCAGCTCGACGACAGCCGTGCCACGTGTTTCCCAAAGTCGACGCGCCTTCCCTCCGCCAGGCGCGCCAGCTCGACCACAACGCCTTTGCCGTCCGCGATGTCGCTCTGAGTTCCTCCCGGCGGCTTACTGGTCGGCAGCCTCCTCTTGGGCGGCGGCCGCCGCCTCGAGCTTCGCGACGCGCGCCCGAAGGTTCTGGATCAGATCCATGTGGAGCTCGTCCATCTCGCTGCTGGCGGCGACCGCGTCCCGCAAGCGGGTGTTTACGCCTTTCACGGCCTCGCCGAGACTCACGATCTGCGAGCCGAGGCCCGACAGCGTCTCGCGCTGCAGTTCGCCCAGGCCCTGCATGATCTCGCGCACTTCCGCGCGCGTGATGTAGTCGGGCTGGGCCGCCTCCGCCCACGCCGCGTCCTGCGCCAGGCCTGTCGCCAGACCCGCGATGCAGAATGCCGTGACCAGTGCGATCGCCAGTCTCGGTCTCAACGTCTTCATGGTTTAACCCTCCTTGGGTTGCAATCCCCCCGAGAGCGACATAGCGCGCTTGGTCCCATCGCTCAGCCGCTCGATTCAAGTTGCCGCGGGAAACACCCAAAACGCGCTCGGGGCGGGGACGCCTGGCGAGGCCCAGTCCTGCAACATCGCCCTTGTTGCCAGTTCGCGCGTCCGCAGCGTAGGCTCTCCCTCATCCATCGCCTCGCGCCGGGTCGCCATTGGCCGGTTTTCTCGCCCTGACCGTGTGCCACCTCCTGCGACATAACCCCTTTCGCCTCGATTCCGCGTCACGCCCCCACGCTGGGTAAGGGTCCTACGGACGCCTGACCCAGCGTGGGGGCGCGCTCTTCCGCCGAACACGCACACCCCGGCCCGCGCACGCTCCACGCACACCGGGCGGCTGCTAAGCACGGCGCGCTTGACACCCCGAGCCAGTCCTGTACGGTGCGCGCCGCTTACCTGCCCTCCATCGAGGGCGTTGCAGACGCCGGTGTCTCAAACCCGGACATGGTTCCCCCGCCATGCAAAACACCGGGGAGCAGCCGCGAACAGCGGCGTTTCAGCGCACCCCGGCTGACCTGATCGGGAGATTGCCCCACAAGGGCGTCGGAATCGAAGAGACCGCGGGAAACCCAACGGTCGCGTTCGATCCACAGCAGACCCCGGCTGCAAAACGGGAACCACCCAAAAGGTGTTGCAGACGTTCCACTGACCAAAGGAACACCGCGAGAACAGTGCCGGCGGCGTCCGCAAGGACGGAACGGGTGCGAAGAGGATGACCGGAGCAATTGCCCGCGATTCCGCTCAGCGCCGACCGAGCGACAAGCATCGGTCGGATGCGAGACATACTTACAACATCGCCTTCGCTTGTCCCCCACCCGGCCATCGCGCCGTGCCTGATCCTGCCCGTTCGCCGCCCGTCCCCCGGTGCGGCCACCGCCGCCGTCACTCCATCGTCTGCGGGAAACGGTCCCGTCCGAGCCCTGTCTGCGCCGGATTCCCCTCCGAAACGCGCCCCACAGTGCCTAGTTTCCGAAAACGGGGCCGAAGGTACCGAACGAGGCTACCGCGGCGAGCGTCACAGCACTCCAGATTCGCCCTTCAGAGCCGCGAGATCGCCTCCGGCGGATCGTCGCCCGAAAGCGACCCACCCTCGGCGACAACGACAGCCCCGTGAACCGGCGTCCTAGCCGCGCTCCCTGCCGGGTCATCAATGCCGGAAGTCTCCTCCCGTCCATCGTCAACCTCTTTGTGTCAATGGCAACCGAAAACTGCGCCCTTTCCGCAGCGTCCGGGGCGTTGAAGGCCGCAGGACGACCGTGGCGACGTTGCCGCGCTGTGCGGAGCGAGCGAGCGGGTTGACACCGACGGCGGTGGCGTTCCCGGTTAACATTGGCTTTTCCGATACCGGCAACCGAAACCCGAATCCGTTTGACCGCAACCAACCCCATGAACGAGCGCCTGCAGCGCATCCTCGCCAACCCGACGCTTCACCGCAACGCATTAACGGACGAGGAACGCCGACCCGGAGCGATCAATTGGCACGGCTCGGCCGACTCGCCGCGTTCCTCCCAAGCTCTCTGCATCAGCGCCTTCGGGGTTTTGCGCGACACCGTGCCCCGCGACAAGGTCCTCGACCGCTTGGTGGCGACGACCCTGCCCGCCTACCGGGCCGGCGGCCGTGCGCCCCGCTGGCGCATCTTCCTTGAGTACGAAGAGCCACGGCTCCTCAACGAATTCGGCGCTCAAGCCCAGCCCACCAGCGTGGACGCGCTGCTAGTCTCGTCGAAGGCCGTGGTCGCGATAGAGGCCAAATTCATCTCCGACGCGTCCGCGGGCTTCGGGAAGTGCAGTGCGTTCACCAAGGGCCGTTGTGCGGGCTTCTACGGACCCGGTTCCTATGGGTCGTCGCAGGCGTGGTGCCAATTGGAGGCTTGGCACGGCGACCGCTCGCCTCGGACCTACTGGGCGCTCGGGAGAGAGTACTTCCGTCCCGACGTCTTTCGCATGCAGCAACAGGGGGAATCGTGTCCGTTGCGTAGCACCAACTATCAGCTGATGAGGAACTACCTTTTCGCCGCCGCCCGTTCACGCGCGGAGGGCATCCCAACGCACGGTGTCATTACTATCGCTCCGACCGCAACCTCCCAGCGGTTGAGGGATCAAGTCGCCGCATTCGAGTCGCAGGTACTGCTCCCTAGCTGCGCGGGTTCTATCCGACACACCACCTACGAGGAGTACGCGCGCCACCTACGCGGCTCCGGCGATGGGTCGTGCGCGGAACTGGCGGACTTTCTTGAGGCGCGGATCCACACCGTCATCGGCCAGTAGCGCACCACGGTGAAACGGCCGCTGTTCGCGCACGCCAGGGGATGCCGTCCTTGATCGACCTGTGGTCGAAGGGAGCGCCCAAGAGCGCAGGAACGATCCCGCCGACCCGGGGCGGCAACGACCCGTGTCAGCGCACCCAAGGGCGTAAGCGTCAACGACCCGTGACCCGCATGGGCCAATCCCGCTAACGCGTCTCAGCGCTTGACAACACTATCAAGAACGAGGCCGAGACGGTGTATCCGCGCCGCGATCCATTTTAGAGGCGTCGCCCACTGATGGGATAGTGGGCACACTAACTAGGTGGTTGACGGGTTGGATTGCGCGTTCGGTTTCGTTACCCAGATTCTTGCATAAGGTTGCTGACCTTCGATTGTTCTTGCAGTTCGCGCACGCTGTCGTGAGTGCGTTGGATGTTCCTGTTGAAGAGCTCTCGTTGTACCGGGGCGTCTACGGTGCGGATTGCCCGGAGGCCAGCATGGTAGAAGTGCAACGCTTGGTGAAGGGCTTCCCTACTGCGCATCCGCTCTCCCAACATACGAAACGCATTGCCAAGGTTGTGGTGGACGGCGATGAACTTGATTGTGTCGCTACGAATGCCATGGCTCGCCAAGGCTGTTTGATAGGCTGTGATGGCTGATTCGAGGCTCGCAGAACCGCTCTGCAGTTTTGAGAGAGCTATGTGGGCGTTACCGATATTGTAGTGAGCGGCCCATTGGATTTGGTCGTCCCCATTGACGTACTGAACGATGGAGCGGTAGGCGGCAACCGCTTCGACTAGCAACACGATGCTGCCTTTCCTCTCACCCAAGGCCTGAAGAGCGTTGCCTAGGTTTACCTGGATTGCTGTCCAGAGGACTGGCCAACGATCGCGAGTGTCGGATCCACCGGCTGCCATATATGCCTGGACGGCCTGCTCTAGATTCCTTGAGCGCGACTTATGTTTACAGTTGGGTTGCATAGCCAAACAACTCCAATAATATCAACATCTTAATTTCTAAACCACATGCCTCGTCGGTCTGAGGCGAAGCCTCGCTAGATCATCAGTCGCATGCGTACGCTTGCCGAGAGTTTGAAGAGCGTTGCCGAGTTGGCTTTGGGTGTAGACCCAGTTGAATGTGTGGGATTCGCGCGACCAGACCGCCATGGCGGCACGGTAAGCGCCCACCGCTCGTTCTAAGTGAGCCAATTTGGTTTCACGCTCCGCCAAGGCCAACAGGGCCGTCCCCAAGTCGGTTTGCGTCTTGGCCCAATAATACGGATTCCGGTCCTCGGATAGTTCTTCCAGCGACGCGAGGTAAATCTTCGCTGCTTGAGACAGATAGCCTCTATCGTTCTTGCGTTTGCCCAACGCGAAGAGAGTATCGGCGATGTTATTTTGGGTATGTGCCCAATATGTTGGAAGGCGCTCCCGCGTAAATTCAGATAATGCAGCTTGATAAGCGCTAACTGCCTGCTCTGCGTATTTGGTGCTTCCTTCAATCAAGCCTAGGGCAGAGAGCGCGTTGCCCAGGCTGACCTGTGCTGCGGCCCAGTGGAACGATGCGCTTTCGCGGGTCACGTTCTGAAGTGCCGATTCGGACGCGTCACGCGATTGCTCCAGGCGGTCCTTGCTCTTTTCGTGCTTGCCAAGTGCCGTCAACGCACCAGCATGATTGATCTGAATTTCGGCCCACCGAAGAGGCGAGCTTTCTGGCGTCACTTCGTCTGTCGCAGCGCGAAACGCGGCCACGGCATGCCGGAGGCTGCCGTAGTCACCATTCAACTCGGCCAAGTCTGCCAAGCCAATGCCAAGGTTGTTCTGGATCATCGCCCAGTGGAAAGGGACCAGCTCGCGAGGAATGTGTTCGAGCGCCAAGCGGCAAATCTCTACAGATCGGTTGATCAGGTGCGGATCGCCCTTATGCTTCCCAAGCGCACGCAGGGCGTTGCTTAGGTTGTTCTGCGCCATCGCCCAATCGAAAGGTGCGTGCTCTGGCGTAAGTTCCTTCAGGGACACGGTGTAGGCTCCAATAGCTGCGTCAAGGTGTATGACGTTGCCATCGCGTCTATAAAGAGACAGCAGGGCGTTGCCGAGGTTACTTTGCGTCGTGGCCCAATCTAGGGGAACGAGCTGCCGGGTAATCTCGCCGAGCGCCAATCGGTAGGCGACCGTGGCTTGCTCAACGTGGATTGTGCGCGTCTCTCGGTTGCCCAAAGCCAAGAGCGCATTGCCGAGGTTATTCTGTGTCATCGCCCATTCTAGCGGTGTGCTTTCGCGGGTGAGTTGTTGCAACGCAGTTTTGTGTGCGTTGATGGCAGCTTCGATGTGTTGGACGCTGCTCGCACGTTCGCCGAGGATCCGAAGCGTGTTTCCGAGGTTGTTCTGTGTCATCGCCCATCGGAACGGCATGAGTTCGAGAGTTCTTTCGTCGAGGGCGGCGCGGTAAGCAACGACCGCTTGCTCAAGGTGTCGGGCGTCGGTTGCACGTTTGCCAAGCGAGCTAAGGGCAACGCCTAGGCCGTGCTGCGTCGCACCCCACTGGATCGGTGCAAGATCTCGATCTAGCATCTTTGCGGCTGTTCGATATGCAACCAAAGCGCCATCGAGAGCTTCAGACTGATTCTGCCGTTGGCCTAAACTCGAAAGAGCATTTCCGAGTGCTATTTGTAGAAGGACCTTTTGCTCGCTACTTCGGATCGTGGTTGCGCTTAGAAGATTGGAGAGTCTCTCCGTTGCGTTGTGTAGACCTTGATCCAACACGCGCCCCCGAACCTCTGTAGTTGCCAGGGGGGCGACAGTAGCGAATGCCAAGCTGGTGAGCTGGGCGCTGACATCGTCATGAAAGTCCATGCCAAGCGTCACATGATCCAGTATGTAGGGCTGGTCTCCACGCGATAGAGAACCATGACCCAAGCGGGGCACGAACCAAAGGTTCAAGACCTCGTCCGGTTTTTTTACGGCGCCTACGATTGCCAAATCGGCGCGCTTGTCGTTCAGCAATTCGTGGGCCTGTTGACGCATCGCGTGGCGCCATTTGGCCCCACTACCCGATGCCTCGATTACGGAGGGAGATCGAATAATCGTGATTCCTTCGACACCCGCGAACGCTCGCTCGACGTTCTTCGTACTCTCGCCCGAAGGATCGTCTTCTAGCCACGACAATACGACGTGGAACGTGTCGTCTTTTCGTGCGCCGCTGTCAGAGCCGATGCTTTGAAGGTAGAGCCATGTCTGCGCGGGAGTCGGGACGAGCGGACTGAAAAACTCAACGAGCCATCCGCTAAACAATGCACCGATCGCGCCGAAGATCAGTGCCGCGGAAGCGCAAAGCCACTTTGCGGGCAGCGTGCTGAGTTTCCTGTGATGGACGACGGGAGACCGTTTGCTATTTCGACGAGATCCGAGTCTTGGCATGGCAGGGCTGCGAATGCGCGGCGCGAACGCGGGCATAGTACACGGTGACGACGACTAGACGATACGATCAGAGATGGGGCGGAAGTGGCGTACGCCCGAACCTGTTCGAGAAACGCCGCGCGTTGTTTGAGTCGTAGGCGTCATTCCCGGGAATTCAGGTTGGACACTTCGCTTGGCACACATGGACTAGTTACCGGCACTAGCTGCCTTCGACCAATGCGTCGACTGCCTGTTACGGCATCTGGGTCTGATCTTGGAGGAACTCGCGAAATAGGTGCGGCGCTGGGTGCACTCGACAGCCCAGTCGCGGGGCGAGGACCGGAACCCGTGAGGCACGGCACCCGATCTTCAAATCCCGAAACAATGTTCCCATGGGCTGCAGACAGCGTTCGGCCTGCGGCGTGTGGAGGCGATCAAGTTCCGACCGCCGATGGCGGGGGAATGGAGCGTTCTCGGGCGTGTCTCGGCAGAAACTCTACGGCGGCGCAGGAGGAGTCAGGCAGATTTCGCTCCAGTTTTTCATTTTTGTGGTACAAGTTGTGGTACGAGTTCTATAACTAGTTGTTTTTAATATACTAATGGCGGAGAGGGAGGGATTCGAACCCTCGATGAGCTTTCAACCCATACTCCCTTAGCAGGGGAGCGCCTTCAGCCGCTCGGCCACCTCTCCGGG
>JAPOYI010000177.1 GCA_026706665.1 Gammaproteobacteria bacterium
GCGCGGTGGAACGATCGAGGACAAGCAACTCGTCGAGAAGCGGGAGCGCCAGACCAGGGCGCGACGCTGGGAAGTCCAGGACGAGCGGGCGGACTACACCGCAACCCAACTCGACCGCTCGGTCGTGAACCCCGACCAGATGTGCACCGTCATCCGTGCTTTCCGCGACAACTGGCGGAACATCTTCCCGGGCCGGGACGAGCTTCCCAAGACGCTGATCTTCGCCAAGAGCGATAGCCACGCCGACGACATCATCCAGACCGTCCGGCAGGAGTTCGGCGAGGGCAACCAGTTCTGCCGCAAGATCACCAACGCGGCCAAAAGCCCGAAGTCGTCGCTCACGGCCTTCCGCAACGACTACCACCCGCGTATCGCCGTCACCGTGGACATGATCGCCACCGGCACCGACGTCAAGCCGCTCGAATGCCTGTTGTTCATGCGCGACGTCAAGTCCCGTACCTACTTCGAGCAGATGAAGGGCCGCGGCACCCGCGTTCTCATGCCGGACGACCTCCAGAAGGTCACTCCGTCCGCTCAAGCCAAGACGCACTACGTCATCGTCGACGCCGTGGGCGTGACGAAGTCGATCAAGACTGCCAGTCAGCCGCTCGACACGAAGCCGTCGATCCCGTTCAAGGATCTGGCCACGGCGCTGATGATGGGCGACCGGTCCGAGGAGACGGTCAGCTCGCTGGCCGGGCGCCTCTCGCGCCTCGACAACAAGCTCGACGCGGAAGACCAGACGAAGATCGAGCAGGCCGCGGGCAAGTCGCTTTCCATCATCGTCCACGACCTCTTCGACGCCATCGACGCCGACAAGGTCGAGGCGGACGCCATTGCCGCCGGCAACCCTGAACCCGACGATGCCGCCATGCAGACTGCGCGTGAGCAGCGGATCAAGCGCGCGGCAATCGTCTTCACCGGCCCGGTCATCAACCTGATGGACACCATCCGCTGCGACACCGAGCAAATCATCGACCACGACAACCTGGACACGCTTCTGCGCGCCGAATGGGACGGCGACCTAGCCGGGAACGCCAATCAGATCACGCAGGACTTCGAGAAATACCTGAACGACAACCGCGACGAGATCGACGTGCTTGCGATCTTCTTCACCCAGCCCGCGCGCCGCGTCGAGGTGACCTACGCGATGATCAAGGGTCTACTGGCGAAACTCAGGCAGGACCGTCCACGCCTGGCGCCGCTCACCGTTTGGGCGGCCTATGCGCACCTCGACGACTACGAGGGCGGGAATCCGGTCAACGAACTGACCGCGCTTATTGCCCTCATCCGGCGGGTGTGCGGGCTGGACGAGACGTTGACCCGCCACTCCGACCGCGTCAGGCGGAATTTCCAGACCTGGATCCTGAATCGTCACGCCGGGGCGGGAGAGAAGTTCTCCGAGGAGCAGATGTCCTGGCTGCGCATGATCCGGAACCACCTCGAAACCTCGTTCACCATTGAGCGTGACGATCTGGAGCTCGCGCCCTTCGACGCGCACGGCGGCCTCGGTCGCATGTACGTCCTCTTCGGCGACAGGATGGACGAGGTCATGTCCGAAATGAACGAGGCTTTGGCGGCATGACGGATTTGCCGCCGAACTGGACTCAAACGCCACTAGGATGCGCGTGCGCGATCCTCGACTCCAAGCGAATCCCCATCAACTCGAAAGAGCGGCGTGTCCGGACAAACGGCAAGCCGCGTAGCGACCTATTCCCCTACTACGGCGCGACCGGCCAAGTCGACGTTATCGACGGCTACTTGTTCGAAGGAGAACACGTCCTCCTCGGAGAGGACGGCGCACCCTTCCTCGATCCCTTCCGAGACAAGGCATACGTCGTCGACGGCAAATTCTGGGTCAACAACCACGCTCACATTCTCAAGGCTCATGGGAGCAACAAGTACCTGAGTCACTATCTGAACGCAGTCCGATATGAAGCCCACGTTACCGGCACAACGCGCCCTAAGCTCACAAAGCGGGCGCTTGTGTCTATACCGGTTAGGCTGCCACCACTAAACGAGCAACACCGCATCGTCGAGCGAATCGAGGCGCTGTTCGACGAGATCGACAGGGGCGTCGAGAGCCTTTGTACCGCGCGAAGGATGATCGCTCTCTACCGCCAGTCGCTGCTCAAGTCCGCCTTCGAAGGCCGGCTCACCGCCGACTGGCGGGCGGAGAACGCCGACAAGACGGAGAGCTCGGTCGATCTGTTGGCACGGACTCGCGAGGAACGTGAACAGCGCCACGGCGACGCTCTCGATGAGTGGGAGCGCGTCGTCGCCGAATGGAAACGAGACGGGGAGAATGGCCGGCGACCTGCGAAACCCAAGCCGCCTACCGTTGACGCCGCCACTGTGGACGTTCCAGAGGGCGTCGGGACTCCGCTCAATTGGCTCTGTCTGTCTATGTCGACCCTTGGCCGGGTCACCGGTGGACTCACCACGAATCA
>JAPOYI010000033.1 GCA_026706665.1 Gammaproteobacteria bacterium
CCTTCGTCGGCGACGTCGACCGCTACTTCCGCGCCCTCGACGTCCGCACCGGCGACGTCCTCTGGGAGACGCGCCTCGGCCACGCCGCCCAGGGATTCCCGATCACCTACGAGGCGGGCGGCCGGCAGTACGTCGCCGTCCCGGCCGGGCTCGGCATCTTCCGCGGCCTGAGCGGAGTGCTCAGCCCCGAGATCTACCAGGCGCAGACCGGCAACGGGCTGTACGTCTTTGCGCTGCCGGAACTTGATCGACCTCCGCGGTAGTCCGCAGACCGCCCCGGTCATGTTGAAGTTGCAGGAATCTGCTTCGAACTGGCTTTTCTACGTACGCCGCCGTCTCGACCTCCATGCGTGTGAACCGTAGAACGTGGATCGGAAGATCCTGGACCGGCCGCCTTGGTTAGCGCCACGCAAACCCCGGCGCTGCGAACCACCGCGTCACTCGCGATGGTGGGATCTTGCTCGTTGTGGCCGAACCCAGCGGCCGGGCCACCACGGGGTATATGTTTGGCATGCTCCGAGCCTGCAGCGCGATCTTTCGCCAATTGGGAGACAACTACAGGAGGACGTGATGCAGATTACGGTCGCACGGATTGGATGGGGTGAAGCGAACCCAGTCGACATTCACATTTTGCTCGCGGACGCCGCTTCGCATCTCTTGGAGCCTTTAAGGACACGGCCTGAGGGTGCCATCGCGGTCGTCCCGGCACCGGCTCTTCGTCCCGTACCGATGGTCCACCGTCGCACCTCCGCACGCGGCCCCTTTCTCATCCAACTATCGGCTCGCGATCGCTCTTGGAGCCAGTACGCTTACCAGTTTTCTCATGAACTATGCCACGTAGTGTGCAACTTTGAAACTCTGTCGCATGACAATCCCAACGGCTGGTTCCACGAAGCGCTTTGCGAACTTGCCTCCGTCTTCACCTTGAGGCGCATGGCGGGTCGTTGGCCTACCAGTCCACCTTACCCCAACTGGGCCGCATACTCGAGGTCGTTGACGGAGTACGCGGATGACCTCCTCAATCGAACAGATAGCCAATTGCCGTCAGGAACGACACTGGCCGACTGGCTGGTCTCCCAGGAAGCGGAGCTACGTACGGACCGCTACCGTCGGAACGGCAGCGCTACTGCAGCGTATTCGCTTCTTCCTGTTTTCGAGGATGAACCAGAAGGGTGGAATTCCGTTCGACATCTTCCCGATTCAAGGGGATCGTTGGTGGACTACATCGGAGACTGGCACGGTGTCGTTCCGGAGCTCGATAGGTCGTTCGTGTTGCGGGTCTTGGACTCGTTCCTGTCCCACGGGCAGTAGCTCGCACGATCATTCGACGACCTCGTTTCCACGCGGAATCACCCCATCCCCAGGGCCATGATGGCCGCCCGGGTGGGCGAGTCGAAGAACTGCCACTGCGTCGCGGTCAGGATCGCGTCCGGGACGTCGGCGACGTCGCGCTTGTTGTCGCTCGGAATCAGGATGCGCCGGGCACCCGCCTCGACGGCGAGCTGCATGCGCTCGGGAAGGGCGTTCACCTTCAGCAGGAGGCCCTGCACGCTCATCTCGCCGAGGACGACGGTGCGGTCGAGCACGGGCTTGTCCAGGATGGACGACACGAGCGAGAGGAAGAAGGCGACGGCGGTCTCGGCGCCCTCCTGCGCCTGGTTCAGATTAATGGCCTGGATGGTGAAGTCGTACGCCCTCAGGTCGTGGTCGATCCCGAGGTGATGGACGTTCGCCTTGAGATACGCGTCCGCGGTTCGGATGCCTTCCTTCATGTTCCGGGAGAGGTTGCCTAGCGGAATGATGCGCCCCGAGCCGCGGTTCCTCTGCGTCTGGAGCAGGAAAAGCGCCAGCCGGTTGTCCGCCGGGTCCGAGCCGACGGTGTAGACGCTTCCGGGAGGGAGCCCGCCTTCGGCGATCACCGATCCTGTTCCGCTCTCGGGCACGGGAACGAAGGTTTCCTGGCCGCTCTCCTTGTCGGTGTAGGAGAAGCTCGAGTCCCAGTACTCCAGCCCGCCCATCTTCTTGAGCTGCTCCTTCACGCGCCGGCGCATCTCCAGCGCGTAGGCGAGGTACTCCTCGGCCTCTTCCCGGTCGACTTCGCCATGCGGGTGAAGCAGCTTCACGAGCCCGGAGACGATCTTGCGCACCGCCTTCTGATCGCGTCCGCCGAGATGGCTGCCGAAGCGGAAGTAGCGCTCGGCGTAGTCGGCGTAGCTCTGCTTGCGCAGCTCGCGGAAGACCTCGGCGAGGTAGTCGGTGACCACGCCGAAGTGGTTGGTGTAGGCGGCGTCCGACGTCTTCTGGAACTCCCAGCCGGGGATGTAGGCGTGGATGCGGTCGTAGAACGCCGTGTCCATCTCCTTCGGCAGTGGATGGAAGAGGTTCGAGGTCCTCACGATGGTCTCGATGTCGCCATCGAGGTTGCCAACGAAGACAACCGATCCCTCGGCGGTGATCACGTCCCGGCCCCGGCTGAAGGCGCCGTCCTCCATGTACCCCTTCATGATGTTCAGGCCGCTCCGGTCCGTGAACCGCACCCCGGCCGCCTCGTCGAACGCAACCACGTCCCACAGGCAGACCAGCCCGCGCTGCCCCGATGCGAGGTTGACGAACATCTGCGCCGTCGTCGTCTGCCCGCCGGACACGAGGTGACAGTAGGGACTGAGCTGCTGGTAGACGAAGCTCTTGCCCGTACCGCGCGGGCCCAGCTCCACGGAGTTGAAGTTCTTCTCGACGAACGGCACGAGGCGCAGCATGTAGTGCAGCTTGCGCCGCCGCGTGTAGTACGGATGCTCCGGCTCGTAGCCCAGGGACCGCATCAGCAGGTCGAGCCACTGGTCGCTCGAGAAGCGCCGGCGCCCCGCCACGAACTCGTCGAGCTTCCGAGAGGAGAGCTGGATGGGCCGGATGCGCTCGACGAAGAACGGCCGGTTCTGGGTCCGGAACACGTAGGCGTCGTCGTAGCGCAGCGTGATCTCGGCCCAGATGCCGCCCAGCAACAGGCGGTCGTGCCGGCGCACCTCGCTCTCTTCGATGTTGACGTAGTCGAGGTCGAGATTGGCGAGCCGCGCCCAGTACTTGTCGTGGGTCTCGATCAGGCGCACGGAGATCTTGTCGATGATCTCGAACGAGCTGTGCTGCTTGATCGCCGACTTGACCGCTTCGCGCTCGTCCGGTTTGACGTACTTGCTCGCCAGCGTCTCGCGGACGAACTCGAGCCCCTCGCGAATGGTCTCCTCGTCGGTGGAGGCGCAGTACTTGCCCAGCAGGAACTCGATGACGAACGCGGGGACGCCGAACGCGCTGCGCATCCGCCGCAGCAGGTCCTTGCGGACCACGAGCCCCGGGTAGGCTTCCGTCGCCAGGGCGTCGAGCTCGTCCATCACGAATCGGTCGTGCCCCATCGGCGCCTCGCGCTACAGATCGCGCCCGACGGTCAGCTTGACGCCGCCGGGCGGGAACTGCTCCGTGGTCTCCACGTCGCGAATGTCGAGATCGAGGAGCTCTCCCGAGGAGAAAGACTGCGCCGAGTCGAAAAAGAGGGTCGCGTTCCGCTCGCCCGCGTCCGCATCGACCCGAACCTCCTTCGGGCGGCTGCCGACGAGCACCGACGCTCGCGTGCCTTGCTCGTCGGTCCGCAGCACGTCCAGGCTCACGGTGCGTCCGGTCGCCGGAAAGAGCGCCATCTGTCCACCGCTCGGAGATTCCGGCAGTGCGGGGCGCAGCTTGACCTTGACCGCGGCGCGCAGCAACTCGAACGTGGGCAGGACCACCTCGACGCCGATCCTCGCCTCGACGGCGACCTGACTGCGCGAGACCAGGTGCGGGATGACCAGCTCCTGGAGCGCAGCGCCGCCGTGCGAGAAGGCCTGCTCCGCCTGGAAGAAGGCGAGCCCCGGCGGCAGGGCCACGCGTAGCGTCGGGTCCCAGTCGAACGGCAGGCTCTTGATCGGCAGATCGGCTTCCGCCGGGACCAGCGCGAACCGGGCCTTCCGGACGCGGCACCAGTCCCGGTTGCAGGGAACCTCGTCGGGAAGCCTCTCTCGGTCGAGCAGGATGAAGCCGTGATCGGTGACGACGTGGACCTCCTGGTACCCCCAGCCATGCAACTTGCGGACCAGCCGTGCGATGCGCTCGATTTCGAGGTGGACGTGGCGGACAAGGACGTCCGCGCTGGCATGTCCGAGTTGGTCGACCTCGTCGTGTCCGAAGACGACGAGCAGATTGCCCAGCGCGTCCGGCGGGTCGGCGCACGCTTCCAGATCGTCGATCGGCCGGCAGTCGGCACCGAACGCCTCCAGGAACGCGATGCGGTTGCTGCGCAATGCCGCATCCTTCCCGTCGAGTCGCGGGTGCAGGTCGTTGCCCTTGACCTCGAAGGAAACCTTGGTTGTCGACAGCGGCAGCAACGCCGTCATGCCCACAGGCGTGACCGTTGGTAGCGCGGCCCGCACGGGATCGATCTGTACGTCGAGATTCGGCGGCAGGGCCTGCCGGACCAGGTGGGCGCAGTCGTAGCGCAGGGCGTCGACGACGAGCACCGCCCGCTTGCTTTTCGCCGTCCAGAGCTGGGCCTCCAGGTGTTCGGTAACGAAGCGAAACTCCGGGATGTCCGCTTCCCCGTTGTCGATGTAGCGCTCGAAGAAGCGGGTGTTGAGGGTGTTCGCGTAGGTCGCGTAGACCCGGTCGGCCACCGCGGCGACGGCCGGCTGATTCTGTTGCTCCGCATGCCGGCGCACTTCGAGGTGCGTCGCATCGACGGTCGGGGCCTGGTCCACGAACACCCGCGCCACCGCGCCGACGGTATCCGCCGCCTCGGCCCGCTCCGTCGCGTGCTCGCAGGCGGCAGCGAGCTCCTGGAGCCGATGCAGCAGCACCCAGGCGCCGACGGGGTTCGGGCTCGCCCGACTGTACTCCGCCTCCCGCGCGATCAGCTCACCGTGCTCCCGGAAGAATCCCGTGGTGGTCGACGACTTCCGCGCCGCGGCGGCGAACGCCTCGGCGACCTGCCGCCAGCGCATGCGCACTAGGTGGGGGAAGCCGAAGCAGAAGCCCGGCTTGCCCCGCGCCCAGGCGCTGAGGTCGACCGTCCCTTCGACTTCCCGAATCCAGCGGTCCCAGGCGGACCGGCTCTCGCTGTCGCGCAACCAGCGTTGCAGCAGTTGCCGGTGCTGAATGCGCACGGACACCGGCGGCAGGCGCTCCGCCAACGGAAAGTCGGCGGGCTCACCGTAGCCGAGGAAGGTCTCGGTCAGCGCGAGCGCGGCGACGAACGCGGCGACCCAGGCGGCTGGCCGGTCGAGCGGCCCGTCGAAGCCGTATCGCTCCCGGACCAGCGCCAGGAACTCGGCTACGAGACCCCTCTCGTTGAGATCCCGCCAAGCCGTCTCCGGCGACACCGCCAAATCGAGGATCGTCTGATCGACATCCCCGATCAACCGCGACTGGGCCCACTCCGCGCTCAGCGGGCCGCTCCAGAACGTCGCCGGCTGGTCCGCGAACCTCGCAGCGTACTTCGCCAGCAACGACTCGCACCCTCCCTCGTACAGCCGCCGCTGCTCGCTCGGCGTGCCCGGCAACACCACACCGGCCTGTTTCAGGAAGCGGAACAGCGTCGGCCGCCTCCCGTCCACGCGCCAGGTCACCCCGGCCACGCCGTACTCCGCCAGCAGATCGAGCGCCGGCTCCCCGTCGGCGCCGCCGTGCTCCAGCCGGTCCTCCGCAAAAGGCAGCCAGACGACGAACCGCTGCCGGCCTCCTTCGCCCGCCCACCTCTCCTCCGACGTTCCATGGATGCGATGCTTGATCCAGATCTGCCCGCGGCGCCGCTCGACGTCGTACTCCAGAAGCTCGAAGGGCGGCGCCGGCATCGCCTCGAGATGAGCCCGTAGCGCCGGCAGCAGCCGCTGGAACTCCCCCTTCTCGTCGAACCACAGGCAGACCCTGGCCCGCTTCTCGTGCTGGAAGCGCTGCCCGAACTGATCGACGAGGGCCGGCAGAATCATCACACCACCTTCGCGATTCGCAGCACGCCGGCCTTTTGCAATGGCCCGATGTTGACCTTGACGCCGTCGTCGATGTCCGGGACCCAGCCCGTCGGTCTGTTGTCCGCCGACTTCCAGGGCGTCAGGATGCGGTAGTCCCGGTCGCCGCCTTCCGGACCCTCGTGGTTGCCCTCCTGGATCGCCTGAAGCCGCCCGTCGAGTGCCTGCGTCTCTTCCAGGCGGGCCTGCATCTCGATGCGATCGTCGGCCCGGCCTTCCCGGTCCGCCAGCGCCGCCTCCCGTCGAAACGTCTCCATGGCGTGGCGCAGGTACGTGGCACGCAACTTGGCCATGCGGTTCGCGTCGAACCGATGGTAGTGGCAAAGGACACCGAACGCGAACGGTGCGTTGCCCTGCCTGCTCGCGACGTGCCAGAAGATGGGGCGCTTCTTGTAGAGCGCGACGTGGTAGCCGAAGTAAACGTTCTCCAGCCACTCGCCGATGCTCCCCGCCGGCTTGTAGCCCTTGACCCTGCGCTTAAGCTCGTTCGCCAACTCGACCTCGACGTGGTTGACGTGCTGCTCGGGGAACAGCACCGCCATCTCCTGGTGCACCCGGTCCAGCAGGCTCGTCTCGCCAGACAGCGGCGCGAACGGAACGAGACCGTCGGCATCTTCCTCTACAACCTTCTTCACGACGTAGGAGAGCAGCCGCCACACGTGCTCCATGCGCTTCTGCTCAGGGGTCCTGCGCTCCATCTGCGGCCAGATGACTTCCGGCGCCCGTTCGCCGAGAGTCCGGTCGACGATTGCTCGGGCGTCGTCGGGGATGCCGTAGACCCGGTAGGCTTCGTCGTTCAGCGCGTCGTACAGGCCCCGAATTCGTGTTTCTTCAGCGGCCTCGTGCTTAGCTGCTTGCTTTAGGCGCTCCCCCAGCGTCAGTTGCGTTCTATCTCGAATCAGCCACGGCCGTTCAAAATAGGTCGAAATCTCGTTGCACTCGTCCCACGTCGCCTTCGCGTCGTGAATCTCGCGGGCCATCGCCCCGACGGCCTCGCGTACGCGCGCGCTAGCTTGCGGAACGGGCAAGCGCTTGATCACACCCACTTCCCAGGAACCGAATGCCATCAGCCCCTTGAGCAAATACTCGGCAGGCGCGGAGTTGGCGAGCCCCAGCAGGAACCATGCGTCCTGCTCGCGAGTGGGGAATATCGTGGGCCCTTTGTGGCCGAAGATACAACCCTGCGGCATGACGCGCAGATTGAACCCGCGTTGAGTTCGAAGCGGCCACGTAAGTCCTGGTCTAAAGTAGTGCCTAAGACTCGGAAGTCCGTTCCCGGACGCCCTCAGAGCGTCTCGGTGCTCTTCCTTCCAGTCAATTCGCAAATAGACGTCCGAGTAGAACCTGCAGAAGCTGCCTCCTTTTGCAAATGGAATCCACGTCGGAGCGTTGGCAGTCTCCCAAAAGCACCTGACCCACCGGGTATCGTCAGCTGTTGCTTTTCCCTGTCGGGCAATTCCCCATTCCGCCTCCAGAGGTACGGCCTCCCGAAACACCTGCGCGACTACTCCAAGCTGTCGATAGGCAAGAGGCGACGACTCGATCGCGCCGAAGTCGCGCCGTCTCACATCGAATCGAATCTGCTTCAGTTCTCCCGAGAGCGCCCTTACGAACAAACCGTGTCGCCCGCCGGCCTCGTCCACTTCTTCTGCTTGAGAACGTTCCAGGGTAAAGAACGCCGTCCGTTCGCTTTCGGTTACCACGTAATACGCGCGCTCTGCCTGCGCTTCGGTTGTCTCGATTCCCTCGCGCGCCTGCGTCGCCTGGATCGTCCGCACCATCAGCTTCCGGCGGAGATCGGGATCGGCCAGGATCGCCTTCACGTTGACGCGCTCACGCCGGGCCATCGCTTCCCTCCCAGCGCGCGAGCGCGGCGTCTTCCCACTGCTCGATGAGTGCGGCCAACGGCGCGTAGTCCTTGTGGATGCGCGCCGCTTCGCACGCGGCGTAGTAGCGCCCCCGGTCCCTCTGCCGGTCGTAGACGTCGAGCGGCAGCAGGTCGTTCTGCATGAGGACGAGATTCCCGAGAATGAACGCGGTGCGCCCGTTGCCCTCCCGGAACGGATGGATGGCGATGAACTCCCCCATCAGCTCGGCCGTGTAACGGAACACGGCGTCGTTGTCGTCGGAGATCAGCGGCGACCGTCCGAGCACGTGGCGTTCGAGGAGTGCGATCTGCGGCCCAATACCGCCCGGTGGTAGCGGCCATTTCGTCGGCCCGTCGCCCTTGTGCAGCGCGACCGTTCGCCAGGCGCCGGCAAACGGATAGATCTCGCCCAGCAGGGCGCGGTGCATCTGCTGCACCAGCGCCGCAGTCAACGGCGCGGGCTCCGGGTGAGCCAGCAGGTCGGCAACGAACCGCATGGCTCGAGCCACGCCCTCATCCTCACGCCGATGAAGCTCTTCGTCGTCCAGGCAGCCGGCGTAGTTGAGCAGGATGCCGTCCGGTCCGACGATCCAGTCCCAGTCCAGGGCGTAGTCGGTCCACGGATTGGGGACGATGCGCGGGGCCGTGGGGAGTTGCGCCGCCGCGGCGAGTGCATTCGCGCGGGTCGTCGACAGCTTGCGATCGCTGGCCGGGACCACGTAGTAGTCCCCGGGTGCTCCCGCCTGGTAGTGCTCGGCGGCGCTCGGGCCGGACCCGGCCCGGAACCGGAAGCCGAAGTCCTGTTCTTCCCAGCGCCAGTGCACCCGTGCCGGGCTCACGCCTTCCCTCCCTGGAGGGCGATGGCGGCGGCGGACACGGTCGCGTCGTCGAGGATGCCAGGCCCGAGATCGAGCATCAGGATAAGCGGGTTGCGCTTGAGCAGGAGCTCCGTACGCAACTTCTCGAAGCTCTTCAGGTTGGTGAAGGTCGAAGACACCAACGCCCCCACATAGCCCTCGCGCTCGGTGAGCTGGCAGGCGCGATCGATGAACGCCGCGTAGATGTCGTTGGACGTGAGCGGATAGGCCGCCTTGACGAAATCCCTGACCCGCGGGACGAAGGCACCGTAGGGCGGGTTCATCACCGCGACGTCGTAGCGGCGAGACAGGAGCTGCACGAGCTTCAGCCCGCGCGCCGTGTCTTCGGCGAAGAGCCGATCCGCCGGGTCGTCGTCAACGCCGGCGGCGGCAGTCTCGACTGCCGCCAGCAGCTCGTGTCGTAGCTTTGCCGCTTCTTCTTCGAGCGCGGTCCGCTCGAGCTCGAGCTGCTCGACGCGGACGCGCGCGTGCTGGGTCAGGAGGTCGCCGAGCTCCAATTGCTCGTCATGGGCCGGCCGAAGGATCTTGGTGATGCCCCTGGAACGCGCCTCGGCGTCGACCCAGTCGTCGAGGACGCGCGTGACCGCTTCGTGTACCTGGACCAGACTGCCCAGCTCGCCGACGTGGGTCAGGTTGTTCCAGAGGGTCTCGAAGAGCCGTGTGCGCAGCTCGGGCGACCCGGCGCGGCTGCCCACGCGCTCGACCAGCGCGCGCAGCCGACCGGCGCCGAGGTCGACGGCGTTGGCGACCACCAGGTTCGTGCGCTTGACGTGCACGTCCGCGGGCGGGACGCCGTGGCGCAGCGCGGTCTCCTTGGCCGTCAGGAGCAGCGAGAGCGCTGCGATCTGGATCGCCCGCGCATCGATATCGACGCCGAACAGGTTGTTCTCGATGATTGCGGCGGGGATGGCCACCGGCTCCGCCACGGAGGGTTCGCCAGGCCACCCTTCCTGCCCGGCGTGCTCGATCTCGTCGAGATACATGCGGTGGAAGAGCCCGAAGGCGTACTGCCCGAAGTGCATCGTGCCGCAGGCCGGATCGATCAGCGTGATGTCGCAGGCGCGCTTGAACGTCTCGACTTCGCCGGCTTCCGTGAGGCGCTGAAAGCGAATCTTCTCGCCGGTGCGGGGGACGAGGTAGTCGGCCACCGGCGCGTCGCGGCCGGGCTCGCCGGGCAGGGGCGGCGGTTCGGTGGCGCGCAGGGACGAGTCGGGGTGCATCTGCAGCCACAGGCGTCCGAGCGTGTTGTCGACCAGCGCCTTCACGATCCACGCCGGCGTGTAGAACTGGTTGATGACCGCCAGCTCGTACGACGAGCGTGGGGTGCCCTGGTTTTCATCGCGGACGCGCTTCTTCTCCTCGCGGTTGAAGAACTGGTAGACCCAGCCCAGGAAGTCGGGGGCGCGGCAGGCGTCGGCGGGGAGTTCGTCGTTGATCAGGCGGATCGCCTCGACGAGGGCGGCATGGGTGGGCCAGAGGCAGGCGCACTCGTGGTCGGGGTCGAAGAGCACCCGGATGTCGCGGGTGACGTGGCGGAAGGCCGCGGTCAGCGCGTCGCGCAGCAGCGCCGCCTCGGCGTCGTCGGCATACTTGTAGCGTTGGCCGCCGGCGGCGCGGACGTCGCGGAGATAGCGGGAACGGGGCTGGCCGGGGATGGGGCCGATTACCTCGGTCGGCTCCGGCGGCGCGCCGGGGTCGCCGGGCGGCGGCAGGAAGAGGAGCCCGCGGGCCTCCATGGCCTTCAGTCCGACCAGGCGATTGAGCAGCGTGTACGCCAGCTCGCGCAGCACGCTGTCGAACCCGCGGCGGGCGGATCCCTCGGCCTGGACCTCGCGGGCGAGCAGCGCCTCGACCCGGCGCCGGATGGCCCCGGTCTCGTCCGCGAGCCGCATCGCGTCGAGCGGCACATGACGGCCGTCCGCGCGCATCCCGAGCCGCTCGAGCTGGGCCGCGAAGTCCGTTTCGAGCGCCTTGCGCGCCCGCGGCGCCCAGGCTCGCACCGCCTCCTTGTGCTGGTCGGACAGCGCCTGCCCGTGGCCCGTCACCCC
This sequence comes from Gammaproteobacteria bacterium, assembly GCA_026706665.1. Lineage (GTDB taxonomy): Bacteria > Pseudomonadota > Gammaproteobacteria > Pseudomonadales > Azotimanducaceae > VXNE01. The sequence continues at coordinate 10,838 of JAPOYI010000033.1, forward strand.
TGGACCACCACCGTGAAGCCCTCCCGGATGCGGGCCTTCAACTCCTCGGCCGACCGCTGGAGCTTCGCGGCTTCCTCTGCGAACGCTTCGTCGACTTCCTGCTCGGTCGCGAAACGCCTTCCCGTCAGGTCGTGGCTGGTTCGCCACTCGAAGACCTTCTCGTCGGGCTCGGGCGGCGGAGCGGCGAGCTCTCGCAGCCGTGCCTCGACCTGAGCGCTGTACCCCGGCAGCGCGACGCGCGCCTGGGCGAGCGCAGTCAGGCTGCGGCGCCCCGCCGCCTCGATCAGTTGCCCGGCGGAACCGATCTCCACCCGGGCATAGTGGCATACCCGCCCCGGTCCGAACACCGCGTCCACGACCGGGTCGCGCTGTTCCGCCGGCGCCTGGGCGTAGGCATCCCCGCCGCGGAGGGCCGCCACCGCCTCTTCGACCTCCTCCCGGATTGTGTCGTACTCCCGTCGATAGATCTCCCGATAGGCGCGGGAGGCCTCGTCCGACGCCTTCCGGTAGTCGGCCCAACGCTCGACCACCGCCTTGTCGCGGACGATCGCGTCCATGTCCTCGCGCGCCTCGACGATGACACCGGCGTTCGGGTCCGTCTCCGGTGGCGGATGGTTCCCGATCAGGTCGACCAAGCGGCGAGAGACGGCGAAGTCCTCGTCCCTGCCGGCCTCCAGAAAGTGCCGCAACGCTTGCAGGCGCTCGTGGACCTCTTTCCACGTGGCTGCGGCGGCGAGGAACGCGACGACCGCGGCGGTGGGGTTCCTGGCCGTCGTCGCCTCCCGGAAGGCGGAATCGCTCGACAACAGCACGTCGTGCGCCGGCAGGCCTTGCTGCGACCGCAGCCGGGCCTCCTCGATCCCGGCCTGCAACTTCGTCCCGAGCTCGCGCAGTGCCTGGGCAATCGCGTTGCCGGACTCCGGCGTTCCGGTGACGCCCAGGGCGATGAGGGCCTGGGACGCCTGCCGGATCTGCTCGACGCTCAGGCTGGTCTCGGCGACCCGGAAGGTCGTCTTCTTGAACACGGTGACCTTGGCGAAGTCGTCCACTCGTCCCGCGTAGTCGTGGATGGCACTCGGCCCCGTGCCCGTCTGCAGCTCCAGGTACACGGCGCCCGCCCGGAGACAGGCGGCGAGCACGAGACGCACGATCTCGCCCGGCCAGCCGAACGGCGGGCGCTCGAACCCCTTGAATCCGCTGCGGTCTCCAGCGTCGATCAGCAGAGCGCCGGTCGGCTCGGCACCTTCGTCCTCCAGATCGGCGATTACTTCGAGCACCTGCGATACCAGACCCGATTCGCGCTGCAGAGTCCCCTGCGTGTCGAACAGGCCGAGTTCCGCGGCGACGGTGTGGAGCGTCGACGTCGACGGGTTGAGCAGGGCCTTGAGATCCCGGGCGAAGTCGAAGCTGTGATCGGCAAGGCCGAAGCTCGGATAGAGGTTCGGAATGATGCTCGTCAGGGCGTCGGCGAGCGGTCCCTTGAGGTCGGCGGGGTCCTCCAGCTCCATCTCCTGTCCGCCGTAGAAGAGCCTGCCCTTCCGGAATGCGCGTTCGAGGTCTTCGCTCAACCCCTTGCGCAGCTCGTCGCGTTCTTTGCGCTTCTCGGACAGCGCATCCTGCGTGTCGGCCGTCGAGTCCTCCGTGAACTGCTTGTCGCCCGCCACCTTGACCAGCGCTTCGTAGCGCTTGCAGCGCGCTTCGAGGTGGTCAGGCGTCGAGGACACCCACCACACAGTGCCCCCGGCGGCGCCGCCGGCCTGGTTGCTGCGCCGGATCTCCTCGACGTTCTGTGCCCGCCCGGGGGCGAGCGGACTGACGAAGGCCACCTCGATGTCGGGATTGCTGGCGACGGACTCGCCGTCTAGTCGCACGCCGAAGCCGAAGGGCGTCCGCGTCCTGCCGTACGGCACCGAGAAGTTCCCGAGCTTCTGGCGGACGACGACACTCTCCTTCGTCATCTGCTGCGAGGTCCGGCGCACCGCGGCGATGCTGATGCTCCGAGTCCCGCCCGGTCGGGTCAGCTCCTGAATCGCCTGCTCGATGGTCCGCTCCCGCTCGTTCAGGAACTTCCACTCCCCGGTCGCCTCGTCGCGCGCGACGTAGCCGGCCGCCTGCAGCGCGGCGAGCGTCGCCTCCACCTGCGCGCGCAGCGGGGCGACCTCGGCGTCGAGCCGCCGGACCAGCAGCTTGGCGACGGTCTCCGGCACGCGCGGGACCCAGGGGATCCGCTGCAGGAGCCACAGGACCTTCAGGACGCGCGCGGGGTCGATGGGCGTCCCGGGTACCCGCTGATCGGAATCGCGAATCGCGCGTACGCCCGAAGCGCCGAGGTACTCCTGCGACAGCAGGTCGTTCTCGACGGCGTCGAAGACCTGGTCGAAGCTGACGATGACGCCGAGCTCCTCGTCGGCGACATCCTGCAACGCCTCCACGACGACGGCGATCATCGAACGCACGCCGCCGGAGAGGCGGAACCCGGAGATGGCTTCGAAGATGTCCTGGGCCAGTCGGATCTGGTGCGGGAGAAACGGATAGCAGTCCAGGAACGTCCGCTCGCTCAACGTTCCCAGGTGGCGGCTCGCCCTGACGTCCGCGAGTCGCGCGATCGCGCCCTCGTGGGCCTGGTAGAACGCGCGTAGCGGCGGCTCCTGCGCGGGGCGCTTCTTCAGAATGCGCTCGGCGACGACCTTGTCGATCTCGTCGGAGATGAGGTGGGGCTTGAGATCGAAGCGGGCGTTCAACCGGCCGACCAGGGCGGGCTGGAAGTTCGTGCGATCGACCACCTTCTCGAGGTCCTGCTGGCTGGTGACGATCAGCCAGACGCGGCCCTTCCCCTTGTTGCCGAGCATTTCCGCCAAGCTGTTGAGTTCGCCGATGCGCTCCATCGAGTCCCCGATGAAGGCGCCCATCTCGTCGATCACGAACACCAGGTGCTGGCTTCTGCCGTCCGTCGTCGGTTGCGCCTCGACCCAGGCGACGAGCTCGTCGGCGATGCCTTCCGCCGTGATCTTCTCGTGCCGGAACATGTCGTCGAGGGCGTTCTTCGCCGTAGAGCGATCGCCGTACTCGGCGGGATCCACCCGCGGGAGAACCGAGGCAAGCCGGCGCCGTACGGTCATGAGGTCGTCGCGCCCTTGCGCACTTCGCCACGCAACGCCGAACTCGGTTTCGTAGGCGTCCGCCAGCGCGTCGAGCATGCCGCGCTGCTGGAGGCGCTGCTCGATGCGGGCGACGACGAAGTTCTCGGCGAGTCCGGTCTGCCGGTAGAACTCCGAGAGGAGGATCTCTCCCACGGAGTTGGGGTTGTTCAGCGATTGCCGGCTCTTGATCTCGAAGGCGATGGTGCGGACTGCGGTCCGGAGCTTCACCTCCCCCAGCCGCAGCCGCACTTCCCGGCCGCGCGGCGCGTCGGAGAGGTGTCCGACGAACGCGTCGTGGCACGAATCGCCGGAGCCGTCCGCGAGCGAATCGTTCTGCAGGAGGTGCCCGAGCACCTTGGCGAAGTGGGACTTGCCCGACCCGAAGAAGCCGGAGATCCACATGCCCACCACGTCGCGGGCGTCGCCGCCGCGCCGCAGCGTCTCGCTGGCGTGCGTGAAGGTATCGAAGATACGCTTGAGCTCGTCCTCGATCTTGTCGGTGACGACGTACTCACGAAGCTCGGCCGCGAGCGCCGACCGGTCGAAGACCTTCACGACGCCTTCGACCTGCCGGCCCAGGTCGCGCTGGATGACCTCCCTGACTGTCGCCATCTACGCTCGTCTCTCCTGTCGCGCCGCGCCCCGTCAGCGCCAGAACAGCTTCACCGCGAGGTAGTTGCCGCCGTCCGGCTGGTTCATGAAATGCAGCTTGCCGCCGCGCTCCTCGCCGGGGAAAGCGAGCGCGATGCGGCCCTTGAGGCCGCGGAGGCCGCGGAGCACCTCGCCGTACCGCACCAGCGGATGGAGCGCCACGGTGGCGGAGACCACGAGTGTCGCTCCCGGCGCAGCGGACGTCAGAGCCTCGAATCGCCGAACCAGCGCGGCCTCGACGCGCTGGGAGAGCCCTTGCCGCATCCAGCCGTAGTCGTCGAATTCGTCCTCCTGAAGCTGCTCGACCTCGCCTGGATCGAGATCCTGGAACAGGAAGCCGGTCAGATCCAGATGCGTGAACGGGATCCCCGCGGCCCGCAGATGCGGAAGGAACGACTCGACGAACTGCTCTCGGAAGTCGAGTTCCCTCTCCGGAGGGTAGATCAGCAGAATGGAGTCGTCGGTCCTGACGCCGCGGTCGGGTCGGCGCGGCTCCTGGAGGCGATCGAGGAGATCGGCGAAGAGGCTTTGCATCAGGCGACCGCCTCGATGTCGAGCTCGACGACGTCCCCTTGCATCCGGAACCGAAGGGCTTCGCGTCGATTGAGCTCGCCGAGAGCGTCGATGACCTCGTGCCCCTCGAGAGCCAGCAGCCGGAAGATCGGCGCCCCCACCAGGGCGAGCGGGCGCGCCCCCACCAGCCGCAGAGCCCGAACGAGGAGGCGAACCGGCGCACCATGAAGGGCGGGCCGGACAGTGACCTTCCTGACCGTACCTCTGGCCAACCCGAAGTCACGGACGCTGGCGGCGTACTTCTGCGCTACGGCGGTGCGCGTGTGGTCCGACCAGGCGGCGACCTCCGCACGCTCTGTCGCCGCCTGGTCGAGGAATCCGAGCACGTCGGCGACGCGCAGCTCTGCGGGCGCCCGCCGCAGGAGTGGACACAGCCAGCGCGTGCCGAGGTCGGAAACCAGGCGATCGTGGAGTGCGAGGAGCACGTAAGCGGTCAAGCCGCGCTCCGGCTCGGAGCGGCACCGCCGCCATTCCTGCAGGAACCCGGCGAAGAGCGGGCGCCCCGCGTCGAGGATGTACCGCGCCTTCAGTTCCTTCCAGATCTTCCGCCGCGCCGCTGCCGACCTCCGCGCCAGGCAGTTGTCATCGACCACCAGCGACCGATAGGCGACGGACGACAGCGGCGCGCAGGTGGTGTCCAGAAGGACACGCAGGTCGGCGTACAACGCCGAGCGCGCGGAGAGCCGGGAGAAATACGGCGCCCTCGACGCCAGCCCCGGGACCGGCCCGCGTTCTTCGTCCATCGGCCTGCGCTTCGTTCCCAGCCCCTGCGGATGCCACCACGCCGCGCAGGAGAGGCGTGTCGCATTCGGCTCGTCTCGTGTAGCGCGGAGTCCGATCCGGCAAGATCGTAGCACGCGCCCCGGCCTCGGCAACGTTACGATGGACCATGCTCGCGCAGCGAATGGCCGTCGCGACGGACGACATCACCACGCTCCCGGTCGACGCCATCGTGAATGCCGCCAACGAGACTCTGCTCGGGGGCGGGGGCGTCGACGGCGCGATTCATCGCGCCGCCGGCCCCGAGCTTCTGGCCGAGTGCCGCACGCTGGGAGGGTGTCCGACCGGTGAGGCGAAGATCACCGCCGGGTATCGCCTGCCGGCGCGATACGTAATCCACACCGTGGGTCCGGTCTGGAGCGGCGGCGGAGCCGGAGAGCCCGCCTTGCTGGCGCGCTGCTACCGCCGGGTGTTCGCGCTGGCGGTCGCGAACGACATCTCGACGCTCGCGTTCCCCGCGATCAGTTGCGGCGTCTACGGCTACCCCTTGGGCTCGGCCGCGCGGATCGCCGTTGCCGAAACCCGGATCGTGCTCACCGCGCAATCCTCGATCGAACAGGTGCTGTTCGTCTGCTTCGACCCGGCGGTCCGGTCGGCGTACGAAGAGGCCCTCGCTCCGTAGCAGCCGGTAGCCCTGTCGTCGCGACCAAGGTCATTCCTCGCATCGGGAACGGCCATGCCGGCTGCTCGCCTACGGATCGATGCGCCGGTTGCCGTGCAGCCGCACCTGGAGACCGGGACGCAGCACGCTCACCGAGATGCGGGTGCCCGGCTCGTAGGGAGCCTCGTAGAGCACGCGGTACCGTTTCGAGACGGCGCGGTGGTGGGCGGTCATGTCGGCGGCGAGCTGCCGCAGGATCTGGCCGTACGCCGTGGCGGTGGCGATCGCGACGTAGCGCCCTCCCGTGTTGTGGACCAGGTTGAGCGCGAGGCCGGTCGAGACCAGCGAGGCCGTGGTCCGCCGGGCACGGGACGTCCAGAGGACCGCGTGGACCATGACGCCAGCGGCCCGCAGGTTGGCGACGAAGGCGTTGAATCGGTTCTCGTTCATGAACGCGCTCGTCTCGTTCGCGTCCCTGAGAATCGCGACGAACACCGGCCACGCCTCGTCGCCGTCGAACCGCCGGTCCCACGTCTCGCGGATGCCGTCGAGGAGCGGACACTTCCGGGATCGCTCTGCATCTCCAGCGCCGTCGACCGCTACTTCCGCGTGCTCGACGTCCGCACCGGCGACGTCCTCTGGGAGACGCCTCTCGGCCATTCCGCCCGAGGATTCCCCACCACCTACGCCGCAGGCGGCAAGCAGTACCTCGCGGTGCCGGCCGGCCTCGGCATCTTCCGCGGCCTAGGCCGGGTGCTCAGCCCGGAGATCTACCAAGCCCACCCCGGGACCGGGCTGTACGTCTTCCCCCTCCCGGATTGACTATCCGACTCGTGCAGTGCTGCCGAGCGCCTGCAGCTGCCGGGCGAGCGCCCGACCCCTCGGGGATAGCCCCGGGGACGCGGCAAGCTCTCCGGCTCCCGCGACTTCGTCCCGAATGGCCCGGACCCGCGCCTCCGCGAACCCGCCATCGAGCCCTCGGGGCGCCCTTCTGGCCGCGCGCTGCCACAATCTCTGCACAACCACGAACACCTGCAACGCGTGTAGTACCCCGCGCACGCTTCGCTGGCCGCGCCGCCACGGCGAGAACGCTGACCTGCCCGCCCACTCCGACTCGACGAGCTGAAGCCGCCGTTCGATCAACGACAGTTGCAGGTGCACCGCTTCATGGACCAAGGCTTCCATCAATCGCTCGATTCTCCCCCGAATCCCGTGATCCGCCACGGAAAGAAAAACCGAAAAAGGGAGGTCTGGGTTGCTGTAACTGCAATCCAAATCGGGGGACGGAGCCTCGATGAGGTGAACGCAGCGCACTAGGTATGCCACAGACGCGGACAGCTCACGCCAAACGTCATGCGTCCAGCACCAAGCCTGTCTCAGCGCCCCAACGCTCGCATCCATCGCATCGTCATCCACTTCCGCCAGCGAAAGCCCCACAGCGTCAAGCTCGGCGACAACTTTCACGGGAAGGCACTCAAGCAACATGACACCGCTCACGGTTGCATCCGGCGACTCCACGCGAGCCGCGATGCGCCTCCCCACCTTAGCGGAACGCGCCATCATGCGCGCCGTGCCGTACGACTCGAAGTCCAAGCCGCACGGGCTCAGCAAGTCAGTGACTCCGATCCGCCGCAGCGTCGCCGGCAGGGCCGTTGTCCAGCAAACCGGACGGAACACAACGTCTTCCGCAAGGTCAATGGCACTCACGTGAAGCTACCATCCGCCGCCTGCATGGAACGAATACACGATGGAGTATCGTTCGCCCCGAGTTACCTCGCTGACTGCATGATGCGAGCCGTGGGATATCTCGAAGAGCAAGGCCTGCTTCGACGTCGGCGCGAGGACTACCCGCACGTCTTCCGGGCGGCCGCTACCGAATAGCATCAGGTACCCGCCGTCGCCCGGGGTCCAGCCGCGATTCAACTGCATGACCAGCCGATGGGTCTCGCCCTTCTCAAGGTAGTCATTGTGAATCCGGATCCGCTGGCCCGCAGTAAGTCGATGGGCTACGATGTCGACGGTCGCCTCGAGTCGCCTTTCAAACAGCTCCGAAACCAGCTCACGCATTCCGGCAAGGGTCGCGCTGGCAGCTAACGGCGCGATATCCGATGGCAAATCGATGTCGCGCATGTCGAACTCTTGCTGAGAGTAGAAGCACTCTCTCGTGAGACGCCAAGGGGCCGAGTCTTCGAACCATGACAACGTAGCCCGCTCCATGCCGTCGGACAAGGCGCCCGGCACGACGGAGAAAGGAAAGGGATCCGTCTCGAGGCGGGCGCCGGACAAGTCCACGACTGGCCGCATTAGGTTGGGAGGTGAGCGTCCAGGTAGCGCCGAATGCGGGCAATCAGATAAAGATGATCGGCGCAATACACCGACGGATTGTCGAAGCCCCGTTCGTCGCTCCAGCGGTAGAGTGGCATCCCCCCGCCACAAACCGCAAGCTCCGGGCAGCGTCGGCACTGCCCGGCTGTGGGATGCTGCATTTCGACGTGCTCTCGAAACGCGGCCGTCCGCGAGACTTCCCTCAATGAATGAGAATGTACCGTCCACGGCTCGTCGTACCGGTCCGCACCGTCTCCTGCGCTCTTGAGCGTGTCGTTCTTTCTAATGGTCCCATCGGTATCGATGATGAGTATCGCGTTCAAGTCTCGTCCCATACCTTCCTTCGTCGCCGAACCTCCGAGCAGCAGCTTCACCAGATCGTCGAGCACGCGAATCGGCACGGGATCGGCATCTTTCATGTAAACCTCGAAAAGGCCGGCGAGCCATGCCCCCGCATCGTGCGAATCGAATCCGGCCTTGCCCGGTGGCAGCCGCGAGTGGTTCCCGTCCGGAAGCAGGAACCCCATTCCCGGCACGCCGAGCCCCCGCAGGAACCAGTAGACTTCGCTGGGGTCGCTGGACGGATCAATGACACTCAGCGTGCCTGAAAACAGTCGTTCGGCCGCACCGTGGCGCTGCAAACGACGGATGCCCTCGAGCGTGGCCTCAAACGTCCCCGCCCCCTGGAATCCGACGCGTCGAGAGTCGTTGATCTTCGCCGGGCCGTCGAGGCTCACCGAAACGGTGACCCCGGCCTCCGCAAGCATATCGAGCCGCCGATCGCAGAGGAGCGTCCCGTTCGTCTGTACCGACAGGGTGCATCCCCTGGGGAGGCCGGCGCGGAGGCCCCTCAGCAGCCGTCGCAGCAGTGTTTCCTCCAGCAGCAGCGGCTCACCGCCGTGAAGCACAACGGCGAAATCGCGTCCCTGTACCCGCCGCAGTTCATCAAGACGACGAACCGTCGCGTCGATCGTCGACTCCGACATGGTCGGCGGCTGACGCTGCCACCCCCGGTCACCGAGCTGGTAGACGTAGCAATAGCTGCACGCTATGTTGCAGCGGCTAGCCGTCTTCAGCAGGACGGTGTCGATCGGGATAGCCTCGCCGCCCGACATGGCGCCCCGTTCACCCCCTGTTGTGCCGGTTGTGCATGCGATCGTATCGAGATGCCGAACCGGATCCTGTCGTCGCTTCCAGGCGCACCTCCTCCACAAGTCGACGAAGCGCCGGGCTCAGTTCAGCCCCGGCCGGAACGTCAAGGCGACCCTCCACCGCGGCTCTCTCCGATCCCTCCAGCGTAGCCAACCCCTTCTGTTTCTCCATGGCAGCGCTCCCGTGCTTCCGTAATGTCCAGCCTATCACGAAGTCGCGCCATGATCCATTATCGCAGCCCCGTGACCACTGAAAACATGAGGTGTCCTGCTCTGAGCGATGCGTAAGTCATTGAAAAGAAGAGCCTTTGATTTTCCATCATCTGCCGTTAGTCGGCACCACTCAGATAATCGCGCACCATCGCACTATATCGAGCGTCGGCTCGCGCGAAGCCGTCCATCATCTCTCTCGCCTCCTGACGCAGCGTGTCGGGCACTTCTGGATGCCGCGCCACGGCCGACAGATGTGCCAACATGCTCAGCACCTCCTGGCGCTCCTCCTGTAAGCTCGGCCGATTCAACCCCAGTACAGCCACCGTTACGCGCCCGCGTTCCGTTCGCGGCCGGCACGCCGAGCCTTCGAATGCAAGATGCTGCGCCGGATCCCTCTCCACATACGGGTTCAACAGCATAGGTGCCTCCCCGTCGAGAGAGTCCAGGTGACTCCTGGCCCGTCGCCCAGGATCCTCGAGCGGGAAGTAGTCCGACTTCTTCAGGTTGCAGTCCTCGCACGCAAGCACGAGGTTGTTCCAGCCGTACGCCAGCCAATAGTAGCCGGGGCGCAGTCGGTCGCTCCCTCTACTCTGGCGAACCGCGCCCTTCGGCCGAAAGTGATCGATCCGCCCGGAGGTCCTTCGCTCGCAGTAGCAACACTTGTTGTGCTGCAGTCTCTCCAGATCCTCCTTCACAGCGGCAGCCCCGAAGATGCTCGCGTCGAACGTCAGCTTTCGCCGGCCGGTAACATACGCGGTCGGATCTCTGACGTACGCCTCGCAGTCTTGTCGCGTCCGGGCGCGTCCTCGATGGCGAAGCACGTGAGGAGTTTCATTGGGCCGGTTCAGACGAATCACGTCCGATTCCTCCGCCGCGTTCGGATGCTCGCCGCCGCCTGCCGAATGACCCTCATCGCGTCGCGATCCGCGGGGCGCTCCGCCATGGGAAGTGAAGACAGTTCGTCGGCGATGGCCTGCAGCCGTTGTCGATTCTGTGCGGAAACGGGCTCCTCCGCGAGCAGTTCCTCCCTTTCCTTCATGAGAGCCTCAACCCGCTCTGATCTCGCGGTCTCCAGTCCAAAGAGCCCAACAAGAATCTGGTCGAAGCGCCATCCCTCGACGACCTCCGGATCGTTTTGGATGACAACGTGATCACCGGTCTCCGTCTGTCTCAGGACGGCTACGTTTACATCGCTCATAGAGGTGATCATCAGCGGGCTGTGGGTGGTCGCTACGAACTGAACGTTCGGGAAGTGCTGGGAGAGCTGCCTCATGAGTGTGCGCTGCCAGCGAGGATGAACGTGGAGGTCAATCTCATCCATCAACACCACCGCCGGCTCGTCGAGCGGCTTCGCGCTCTCCGGGTATCGCGTCACGAGTCTCGATGCCAGGTCGACGATCCACGCGATGACGGTGCGATGGCCGAGACTCAGGCCGTCCAGAGGGACGTTCCCATTCCGAGTCCGAAATCGAAGCCCACCGCCAGCATCCTCGGGGTCCAGAACATCGATATCACCGGCCGCTTCGATGAAAGGAAGGATGTCGGCCAACGCGCGTTTCATGCTGTTCAGACGGCCCTCTGACTGCACATTGCCCTTGAGCGCTGAGTGATCGAGCCTTGAGAGTACGCTAGCCGCGTCAATGAGTTCCGTGCTGTCGGTTTGCAGCAGATCAACCGGCTGAGAGTTGGACAGCTCCTCGGCGTTCTGATGCCCCATATGCCGATTCGCCGCATACGTAATGACGAACGGTTCTACGGTCGCCGCCGGCTTGTTTACAGTCAACTGCGCACCTGCAAACTCGTTGTCTGTTGCGTACAGCTCGATGCCCGTTCTTACGCGGGTCGACGAGGGGCGCGACGCTAGGTCGAGGGCCTCGACCATCTCGGCCCGAAGGGCCGTGCGGCTGGCGCCGTCTCGGAACAACCTCGCCATGTCGGGAGGATCCTGATCGTGCAGCCATGGCTGTATGCCTCTCTGCTCGTCCTTGGCAGGCGGGTAATACGGGATCGGGCGCATCCACGCGAGACACTGTAGGAGAGTTGACTTGCCGACGCCGTTGTCGCCCACAATCAGGGTCCAACGGGCTGGACATCTGTTCGAGTCAACGAGGCGCAACTCCTGGGTTTCCGTAAAGCAGCGCGCGTTCTCGATCGTGAGGCCGAGAAAGTAGATCGACTTCTGGCGACGTCTCGGAGGCATTCTCATCCCTCTCTGGTCGACGGGTGCACCGCCGAGCCCGGCGAAGACCGCCGTATCGGAAGTCGGTTCCCCGCCAAGCAGTCGAATCGCTTGGAGACGGAACGGCATGTGGAAGATCCCCGGGCGAAGCAAGCGTTGCACTACATGACGTACGCGCTGCCGGAGCAGCGCGTACGTCCGAACCGATCGCCTGGCCGCTCTCGACGAAGGCGGTGCGGGCGCCCGTGGAGCAAGACGAGCATGGACGGCCTCAGCGAGACGTGCCGCTGCCCTGGACCAACGTCGTGTAGCCGCCAAGCGGCACGTCCGTCCACTCTTCGACCGCGCCGCTCGGCCACGTGACGCGCACCAACGCCGGCGGCGCGGCATCGTCGCCGAGCCCGACCAGCACGCGCGGGTCGTTCGCGGAGGCGTAACTGCCGTCCGCCCGCGCCCGGCGCCACAATGTCGGGGCTCCGTCGCGCACGATCTCCACGCGCGCACCCGGCATGTCCCGGATGGCGCCCCCGCGCGGCCCACCGGGCGGGTCGCCGACCAGCCGCAGGCCGAGCCACGGGCGCTCGTTCCCCACCTCGTTGACCAACAGGCGGGGCGGGCCCTCGGCGTTGGCCACCAGGACGTCGGTGTCGCCGTCGTTGTCGACGTCGCCGAACGCGGCGCCGCGGCTCACC
>JAPOYI010000241.1 GCA_026706665.1 Gammaproteobacteria bacterium
ACAGGCTACAATGGCAAATGCCCGTTGTCCAGCCTTCTTTCTCATGACACGGCAGCGCTAGCAGGCTCAGCCGGACACCCACCGATCATCGGCCGCCTTCGAAACGTCCCGGTCCGGGTCACACGGGTCGCGCCGGCCCGCCGAATTGCGATAACGTTGCGCACACCCGATTCATGGAGGGACTTCCAAAAATGGACGATAGCGAATACCGCACGGCGCGGCAGGTCCTGACCGCTGCCCTCGCGGACGAGAAAACCGCCATCGAGGCAGCGACGGCCATCGTGATGGCGAACGACCTCCGGCGCGTGGTCACGGCGTTGAATGAGCAGACCCTGCGCCTCGAAGCGATGATCACCGAGCTGCAGGGGCCGAAGCGCTGAAGCTGAACCGGCTCCGCTACCCGCCAACAGAATCCGGAACTGCCCCGACCGCGGTTGGTGGTCCTGATTCGCGCCCATGAGCTCACCAGGACTCAACGGTTTCGTGCTCGCCATCGCGGCGATGATGGTCGTCGTGGTGGGCACCGGCATCGGCTGGTGGATGGTGTTGCCGGAAATCGCGCCGAAACGCATCGCCATCGCCGTGCTGCCGTTCGCCGAAACGGAATCATCCGGCCGCGATGCGCACCTCGCACACGGCCTAGCGGCCGAGATCGTATCCGGCCTCGCCAGCGTCTCCGACTTCGGCGTGCTCGACTCGCGCGAGACGTCCCAGTACACGAGCGGCGAGACGCGCCTGCGGCAACTCGCCGACACCCTCGGCGCAACCTACGCGGTGGAAGGCAGTGTTCGGCGCGAAGGCGACCGTCTCACCTTGACCGCCCGCCTCACCGACCTGGCCGACCTCGACGTGACCTGGCGGGAGACCGTGAGCGGCCCAACGGACGACATCTTTGCCCTTCGCGACGCCATCGCCGACGGCATCGCCGAGAAACTGCTACTGGGGGATGCGGAGGTTTCCGCCGGGCCCGCGATCGATTCCCGCGCCTACGAGATGTACCTCCAGGCACGCACGAGCGGCGACGCGGGTCACTTTGCCGCGGCGCGCCAGTATGCCGAGCGTTCCCTCGCGATCAGCGACGACAATCCCTACGCGCACTACTACCTAGGCTACCTCCAGTACATGCAGGACCAGGGTGGCGAGATGCCGCACATCGAGGCCGCCCTGGCAGCGGACCCGACCTACGCGCCAGCATTCGCGCTGGCCGATCTGGTGCACGACGCCCAGAACCCGCAATAGCCCCTTGGAGAGTCCCCTGCAAACGTGGAGTCAGGTCCAGCGGCAAGGTCCCTGGGCAATCAGGGAACAAGCGTGAAGTAACTCCCTCTTGCCGCCCAGTGATCGAACGAGTAAGTCGTCGCGCAACCTTTTGAATGGTTGCGATGGGCGATCAGGCAGTCTGCGAAGTCCGCATTGCCGGTCTCGAACTCGCGCAGGGCTTGCCAGACCACATCGCCATCCTCAACGGTGAACTCGGTTGTCCGGAGGATTTGCCGCATCACAGCCACGATCACGTCCTTGCCGTACTGGTAGGAGGCCGCGAGAACCCATACAAGTTCTACCAATACCACCGCGCTTACGAATCCCGTCGACTGTTCCGTGCACTGGTTCTCGATCAGATGCGTCGCCGCCAAGGCCTGCTCCTCATCGTCCTGAACGACGTAACGGATCAGGATATTGGTGTCGAGGCCGATCACCGGCGTCGCGCATACGCTGCAGCAATGGCATCGTCCATCTGTTCAAGCGTCACCGGTTGTTTGGGCTTCGGCACCATGCCCTTGAGTTGCCTCACGGACGCAGTTACAGGGACGACCCTGACCTCGTCCCCGGAGTCCAGGATGAAGTCGATCCTGTCGCCCGGCTTGAGCCTGAGCCTGTCTCGTATCGGTTTGGGAACCGTGACCTGGCCCTTTGCGGTGATTGTCGCCTGCATTACTATTGGACTTGTTCCTTACATATTGGTAATACCATAGCGTCTGGACGACGAGAGTCAATCACCGGACGGTGCCGGCTAGGCCGTCGTCGCAGTCGCGTCCCGCTCAACGCTTCCTGATCACGTAGACGATGTTGTCCCCGAGGTCCAGCGTGCCGGGCAGTTTCGACCAGGCGAGTTCCCTCTCGACGACGAGCGCCCACAGGGCGTCGTCCTGCCGCACGGCGTTGAGCGCTTCCTCACCCGCCATGCCCAGCACGCCGGCGGCTCGTTTCTCCACCACGTCGACGGCCTCGTCCGCCAGCAGCGCGTCGATGTCCGCGCTCGTCATCATGTGGCAGTAGTGCTCGGTCGCCGGATGGGCTCGCGGTCCTGGTAGCCGGTCTCTAGCAGCCAGCGCATGTTGTCGATGCCGATTTTCTCCGTCTCCGCCGGCACCATGCCCATGAATAGCACCAGCGTACTGACCAGCGACATGACGCCCAGCACGACGATGCCGCCGGGCCTGACCACCCGGAGCATCTCCCGGACACCCGTGGATTCCTTGTCCAGCAGGTAGCTCAAGGGGCCGCCCACGCAGACCACGGCGTCGAACGACTCGGCCTCGAGCGCGCCCAGGTCGGCCAGGTCCAGGACCCGGTACTCGTCCACCCGGTCGAGGACACCGAGATCCCGCATGTGGCCGCGGTTCAGCGCGAGCTGGACCTCGGAGATGTCCGAGACCGTGAGCCGCCGCGCCATGTGCACCAGTTCCTTCGTGTAGATGCCGCCACCCGCGCCGATCTCCAGCACATCCATGCCGGCGGTGATGTGGCGCTTCAGCACGTCCATGTGCACGAGGAAGCTGAGCTCGCCGCGGCGGCGGCGTGTCAGGCGCGTCCACTCGGCGTCCTCCAGGCGGTCGTAGTGCGTCCGCGGGATTTCCGGGTCGTACCCCAAGGGATCTCTCCATGGTTGGCGGGTAGTCCCACACATTCTAGCCAAGCGCCAGGACGGGTATCCGCCTGCGCGCCCGACGAATCAGGTCCGCGCGACCGCCGTCGCCTCCACGCCGCGCCGGGTAATGAGATAGGCGGCAAAGGTGCCCAGCCAGTGGGCGCCCGCATACGTGAGCCCGCCCAGCGCAGCCAGGCCCGCATCTCGGTGGCGGGCCGCCATCGCGCCGATCTTCTCGGTAGGCACAACCGAGGCGATGCCCTCGAGCATCCAGGCGCGGCTGAAGTTGAGTCCCGCGAGATGCACCAGGTGTCCGTCGTCCTGATCGGGGACGGCAACCGGATCAAGTTCAAACAATCCGAGGAAACCGTCGAGCCACTTGCGGTAAGGTTCCGGTGGCAGTACGCGGCGCATCAGGTCCGCTTCCGCGAGGCTCGGCGACAGGAAGTCGTGGCCGGACGGTTCATAGGCCAGCGGCGCGTCCCGGTCCGCGCCATAGAAGGACAGGCTGCGGCCTTCGACGAGGTCCCGCAGTCCGGACGCTCCCGTGATCCGCGCCCAGTCGTGCACCAGTCCCAGGGAGAACGCCGTCTGGTCGTGGGTCCCGCTACGCACCGGGTACGGGAGCCTGGGGAGCCAGTCCTCGAATACCGAGGCGGCATGGTCCTCGAGGGGGCGCAGCCGCTCGCGCCAGGCTCGTGCGTCCCGGTCATCCCACTCGTGCAGTTCGGCGGCGAGTTGCAGCAGCCATGCCATGCCGTACGGGCGTTCGAACGCGGGCCGCGCCGCCACGTAGTCGAGCTCGGCGGCGATGTTCGACTGCGTGAGTGCCTCCGACAGCGCGGCCCTCGCCTTCGGCCCATGCGCCGCATCGCCGTCCAGTCGGGTAAGGCGTGCGAGAAGCCAGTGCGCGTGCACCGCGCTGTGCCAGTCGAAACAGCCGTAGAAGGCAGGGGTAAGGCGGCGCGGCGGAAGAACATCCGCGTCGGACTCGATCAGGTGGCCGATACGGTTCGGGTACTCCCGGTGCACGCAGGCGAGGGCCATGCGAACGAGGCGGCCCCGAAGCGCCGCGGAACTCGAGGCCGCCGCCTCGTCTGCAACGGTCAATGCCACAACGCCCTCAGGAAAACCGTCCTTCAGCGATTGTCATCGAACCTCCCACTTGTTTTTTGCTCCCGACCGGCACGGTACGCCAACCAGTTCCAGCCCGTCCAGACCTTCCCCGCCATCGCCTCCCGCACCAGGGGCCTCGCCGGATGACGCGCGCGCTCCCAGCCCGTTGTGATGCCCCGCGAGTTCTGGTACTTGAGTAGCTGAAGGAAGGGTCGGGCATGACCGGCATACGAACCTGGCTCGCCCTGGCATGCATCGCAACGGCGGTGCCGTACGGCGGCGAAGCAGCAGCGGAATCGGACGCACTCGAACCGCCGTGCGCCAGCGCGGTGGACAGGGCGCCCTGCTGGCTGGAAGTGCAGGGACGCCCCGGCTGCCACGTGTTGCAACCCATTGGGCATACCGACGTGGTCCTCACCTTCGACGGTTCGGCGGACTGTCCGAACGGCAGGCTCTCGGGAACCGGGTCGGCCACGCTGCGGCGCACCATGGGTGGCGTCTCGTATAAGTGGCAGGCCCAGGCAACCTACGTCGACGGCAAACGGGCGGGCCGGTGGGCGGTCATCGACCCGGCGGGCGCCCGGCACGAGGGTTCGTATGTCGACGGCCACGCCCAGGGGGAGTGGGTGATTCTTCGCAGGGACGGTTCCCGGCTCGAAGGTCCGATCGTGCGCAACAGGCAGCATGGCCGCTGGGTGCAACAGCATGCGGCCGGCCACCGCCTTGAGCGGACGTACGAGGAGGGACGGGTGCATGGCCCCGCCGTACTCCAGTTCGCGGGTGGCCAGCGGCACGAAGGACATTACGTGGACGGCAGGCAGCAGGGGCCGTGGGTGATCACGCACGCGGATGGCACCCGGGAAGAGGGGCCATACCTCCAGGGCAAGCGCAACGGGCCATGGCTGCGCCGCAACCCCGACGGCTCGGAGGACCGGCTTGTCTTCCTGAATGACACCACGACGTGGACGATCATGCAGGAGTGTGACATCGAGGCGGTCAGGGAGGCGTTGCGCGCCGGTTTCGATGTCGGGGCGCAGGGCTCGTTCGGCCGGACAGCGCTGTGGGACGCCGCGACGTACGGCTGCCACGAAATCATTCCCGTCCTGCTGGAAGCGGGGTCGGACCCCAACGTCAAAGTGGACGATCCGGCACAGACGCTGGGGCAACTGTTCCGAGGGTACACATCGTGCAACGACGACGATGCCTATCTCGATTCCATCAAGGCGATGATCGACGGGGGGCTCGTCCTCCGGTCCTGGCACGAGCCGCCGGACACGATGCTGCACAGCATGGCTCACGACCGCTCCCTGTGCAGCGGAACCGCCACAACCGCTGCGATCCGGATGATCATGGCCGAAACCGGCATCGCCATAGACGCCCCGGGAGAACACGGCCTGACGCCGCTTCACGTCGCCACCTACAAGGGCAACCACACCGTCGCGATGGCCCTGCTCGACCTGGGAGCGGACCCGGCAGCAAGGACCTCTACGGGCGAGACGCCGCTCGATATCCTCGAAAGCGGAAACCGTCCCTTCGAGGGCACCCGACTTCATGTGCGGTTGCGGGAGGCACAGCCGGCGCAGTGATAGCGGGCGCGCCCGCCGGCTTCAGGGTCGAATCAGCCGGCGTCGGCGGACGCCGCCCACGCTTCGCGCAACACGCGCCACTCGTCGACATCCGGGGTGACCGTCAGGGCCAGGTCCAGGTAGAGGCGGGCATCGTCCATCAGGTTGAACGCGTGCGCGTCCTTCGCGGCGGCGGCGAGACGCTGCGCCGTGCGGGTCAGCAGTTCCGTCGCCGCGCCGTTGTCCGGGTCCAGCCGCAGCACTTCGCGCAACCTGGCAACGACGCCGCCATCCGCGGGCAGGGTGAGCCACCCGTCGGCAAACAGTTCGTGTGCCTCTGCGAGGACGCGCGCGACGGTATCGAGCCGGTCGATCTCGGCGTCGTAGCGTGTGTGCATCTCGCTGACCGGCACCTCCCCCAGGCCCACGACCGTGGCGCGGTCGGTGAGTTGCTTGGCCGCGTCGAGGTTGCCTGCGCGAAGGAACTCCCCGAACTGCTCGAGGGCGCTGGCGGCGATCTCCAGCAGGCCCTGGCGGGCGATTGCATTGTCTTCGTCCGTTGCCAGGACGCGGTGATAGATCTCCGCCGCGTTCGCCTCCGGCGGATCGACCAGCGCGGCGGCCGCCCGATAGGCGCTGGCCCTGTTCAGGAGTTCGTCGATTTCCGCCTGCACGGTGGCGGCCTGGGCGATCTGCGCGCGCACGCCCTCGAGCGCCTGATAGTCCGGGTTGGCGGCCACCGCGCGGCCCAGCTTGTCCATGGCACCGGCGACATCTCCCTCCAGCACGGCGCGCTCCGCCAGTCCCGCGTAGTGCCCCGCGAGTTCGTTCAGCCGCATCTGCGCCCCGGCGTGATCGGGCAGGCGCTGCAGCACCTCGTGGTAGGCCTGGGTGGCGGAAGATGCCGACGGTTCGTGCGACATGCCCTGGCTCGCTAGCAGGGCGTTGGTGTCCTGCATGATGGTGTCCGCGCGCCGGCGGTCGGACAACTGCTCGAACAGGTTCGCGAGTTCCGCATCCTGCGGGAAGACCCCCAGCGACTCGTTGAGCTTCGCGTCCGCCAGCGCCAGGTCGTCCGCCTCCAGCGCCGCATTGATGTCGCGCTTCCAGGCCGCGGCAACCGTCGATATGCGCTCCAGCGCGCCCCCGTGCGCCGGGTCCCGGTCGAGGACGCGGCGATAGGCTGCCACGATTGCCGCCAGGGACTGGTTCGGATCGAGGCGCAGCGCCTCGGCGGACTTCCAGGCCGAGGTCAGGGCGACATCCTCCGTCAACCCCGTGCGCGCGAGGAAATCCGCGATCGCCGCGCGCTCGGCAACACCGAAATAGCCCACCAGCGCGATGGCGGCCACCACCATCGACGCGACGGCAACGGAAGCCGCGCGGCGGCGCGGTGGGCCCGGGATCGACGCGCGAACCGCCGTCGCGGCGAAGGCCGCTCCCGCCACGGCCTGAATCTCACCGGTTGCGATGGGGTCGATCCGCACCGCCGCGATGGGCGCCGGGTCCCGCACCTCGACCGCATCCAGCGCACGGATCACTTCGGCGCCGGTCTGGAATCTCTCGTCGGGGTCCTTGTGAAGCCACCGGGCGAGAACGCCCCGGTACGCCGAGACCGACTCCGGCAGGCGGATAGCTCCCCGGGTTGCGGTACCGCCGTCCCCGGACCCGGAAAGGGCCTCGCCCGTCAGCATCAGGTAGAAGACGACACCCAGGCTGTAGAGGTCGGACCGGCTGTCCACGGCACCGCCGGCCGCCTGCTCCGGACTCATGTACGCGGACGTGCCGGGGACCGTCGCGGACGATGGTTGCGCGCCCGCCTCGGCCGCGATGCCGAAATCCGTCAGCACCGCCTCTTCCCTGCCCCGGAACAGGATGTTCTCCGGCTTCACGTCGCGGTGGACGATGCCGTGGCCTGCCAGGGCGTCGAGCGCCAGGGCGACCTGCTTCGCAACGCCCGCGGCATCGGACAGCGACATGCCCCGGCCCATCCGGGCGACCAGGTCTCCGCCGTCCAGGTACTCAAGCGCGATGTACGGGCAGATGCCGGCACCGGCCTCGTATGCCTTGACCACGTGAGGATGGTCGATGCGGGCGAGAACTTCGGACTCATGCGCGAGGCGCCGCTGGACCGCCGGTTCCCGCGCCGCCTCGCCCACGGCGACCTTCAGCGCGACCTCGTGGCCCATGTCTCCCCAGGTCGCGAGATACATGATCGACGCCGCGCCGCGGCCGACCTCCCGCTGGATCCTGAAACCGGGAATCTCCACCTGGTGCCCCTGGTGCTACCGCCCCGTCTCGCCGGGCGAGATGAGCCAGCGCATTTCGCCGGCAACCATGTTGCCGAGCACGAATCGTCCGCCGTCCACGTACGCCTGGCCGTCGAGACGCACCGCGATACCGGCGCCGTGGGCGAGACCGTTGATGCAGTCCGCGCTCGCGAACATCCACGCCTCCTCTTCCAGGACCAGCGCACAGCGCGGGTTCTCCGCCACCGGCGTCTCGTCCGCGAGTTCGCCGTCCAGCCAGCGCTGGAAGTAACGCTCGCCGTCCGGCGCGAACTTGACGCCGAACCCCTGCATTCGGTTGTCCACGAACTGCCCCCGGTAGACGGTCCCGTCCCGCCAGTAGTACGCGCCCAGGCCATGCCGCCGGTTCCGGTCGAACTCCCCGACGTAGCGGTTGCCGTCGCGCCACGTCTGCTCGCCCCAGCCGGTCCGCTCGCCGTCGACGAACTCGCCCGCGTAGACATCCTGGTTGGCCATGACGAGCGTGCCCCGTCCGGTAATCGAGTTGTTCGTGAACTTGCCGGTGTAGACGTTTCCGTTCGGCCACTTGAGCCGTCCCATCCCCTCCCGGCGGTCGTTGACGAAGGTGCCCTCGAATACACGCCCGTCCGGCCAGGTCAGGGTGCCCTCGCCATTGCGCAGGCCGTTGACGAACGCGCCCTCGAAAACGCGCTCGTCCGGCCAGTGGAAGGTCCCCTCGCCATGCATCCGGTTGTTCTCGAAATACCCCGTGTAGCGGTGGCCGGCGGCGGTGATGTAGGTCCCGAATCCGCTTCTGACCCCGTTCACCACCTCGCCTTCGTAGACATCGCCGTTGGACAGTTCGATGCGCCTCACGGCGGCGTCCGCGACCGTGGCGAACAATACGGGGGCGGCCCAGAGCAGGGCGCCAAGGGACGCGAAGAGGCGATTCCCGCGAACCGGGGACAGCGTGCGTTTGCCTGCGATCAAGCGAAGTCTGCGCATGGCCATCGATTCTCGTCCGGTGCGGCTATCCCCCCACTGCACGAATCTGGATCGCGTCGACACGCCTCTCGGCGAGCACGTCCGAGATCACCACGACGCGCTCGTCCGGGGGGATGTCCTCCCGCTCCTGCAACACGTTGAGCGCCGTCTGTATCGTCTTCTCCGGCACGGTCGAGAACGCGGTGCGATGCGAGAACACGCCTCGGTTCAGCATCAGCCGCCGCCGCGTCTGGCTGTTGTTCGAGAAAGCGAAGATCGGCACCGTCGGCGGCTGGCAACTCGTCACCAGGTCGACCATCACGCCGCGCCGGGTAATGACCACGATGCCGGCGGCCCCGATGGCCTCCGCCAGCCCCGCCGCGGCCTTGGCGACGTGGTGCTTGTCCGTGTCCGCGACCAGGTCGGCGGCGAATCCGAGGCCGGGAAACTGCTCGCTGGTGGCCGCGATGCGCGACAGTTGCGCCACGCAGCGCACCGGGTGGCGCCCGACGCTGGTCTCGGCGGAGAGCATGATCGCGTCGACACCCTCGTAGATGGCGTTGGCGACGTCGGTCACTTCCGCGCGCGTCGGAATCGGGTTCTCGATCATCGATTCGAGGAGGTGCGTCGCGACGACGCAGCGTTTGCCGAGCCTCGCGCAGGTCCGCACGAGGTTTCGCTGTATGTTCGGCATCACCGCGATATCAACCTCGATGCCGAGATCGCCCCGGGCCACCATCACGCCGTCCGCCGCCCGGGTGATTTCCTCCACGTTGGCGAGGCCTTCCCGGTCTTCGATCTTGGCGATGATCTTGAGCGTCTTGCTGCCGAGGAGTTCCCTCGCCGCCGCGATGTCGTCGGCGGTCCGCACGAACGACAGCGCCAGGAAATCCAGGTCGTGCTCCATGCCGAACAGGATGTCCTCGCGGTCCTTGCCGGCGATCGCCGGCAGGTTGACGTGCACGCCGGGCAGGTTGATGTGCCGGCGGCTGCCCAGGTGGCCGCCGTCGATCACCCGGCAGCGAAGCCCGCGCTCCGATTTCTGCATCACCTCGAGGTTGATGAGGCCATTGTCCAGCGTCACCGAATTGCCTACCGCCACCGCCTCCGGCAGTTCCGGGTAGTTGACGTGGATTTCGTCCGCCGGCCATTCCGAGGGGCTCCCGTCCTCTTCCGCGGACGCGGGGCCCACCGTCAGGTAGACCTCCTTGCCGGGTTCGAGACGCATCGGCGCATCGAGTTCACCGGTGCGGATTTCCGGTCCCATGGTGTCGAGCAGCAGCGGCACCGGGTACTTGACCTTGCGGTTCAGGGTCTTGATCCAGGTGATGATCTTCTGCGCCTCGTCGTGGTCGGAGTGCGACATGTTGAGCCGGACGATGTCCATGCCCGCCGCATACATGCGTTCGAGCATCGGGTAGTCCGCGGTCGCGGGACCGACGGTGCAGATGATCTTGGTGCGCCTGCGCATGGCGTGAGGTTACCACCGGCCACGCCAAAAAGACGCGACGGCAGCGCCGATTTCACGGCTCCCGGCGGGGACGGGGCGCCAGTACCTCGGGAAGAACGCGCTCCAGGGGACTTGCGTGAAGCGTGGATCGACCAGCACCACGACGCCGCTGTCACCCACGCCGCGCACGGCGCGGCCCGCCGCCTGCGCCACGCGCGTCATCCCCGGCTGGCGATAGGCGATGTCGAATCCGTCCGCGCCGAAGCGCTCGCCGATGAGATCCCGTTCCAGCGACCGCGGGGCGAGGCCGACGCCGACGACGATCACGCCCTTCAGGGCGCCGCCGTCGAAGTCCACGGACTCGGCGAACATGCCGCCGAGGACGGCGGCGCCGATACGCGACGCGGACGTGCGGGGAGCCCCGTTTCCAGTTGACCCAACGTTCCGCTCCGACAGCCGTCCAATGAACGCCCGTTTCTCCGCGTCGGTCATGCCGGGACGCTGGGCGACGACCTCCGCCACGCCCTCAAGCCGGGGGACCACCAGGTCGAGATACGCGAACGACGGGAACGCGACGAGGTAGTTGCCGGGCGCCGCGCCGACCACCGCCTCGACCACGCCGGTAAGCGCGTCCCTCGAGGCGGCGCGGTCCCGGTAGTAGGTCGACACGTCGCCGACGACGAATACTCCCAGGTTCGAACCCCATTCGGGACAGACGCGGGCGGCGCGGGAGCCGTCCGACGCGTCCTGCCCGTGGACGGCCTGGAACAGCGGCAGCGGCGACACGGTGCCGGAAAACCGCACGGCGCCGTTGTAGCGGCGCAGCACGGCGTCTATGTGTGGCGCGGGGGACAGGCACACCATCCGGGCCTCGATGTTGCGGCGGTCGGACGCGAGCAGATCGCAGTAGTTCTCGCCGTCGCGCCACCCCTGCCCCTCCTGGACCCGAAAACAGTCGAACAGGAACTCGTTGGTCGCGGGATACGATCCGAGATCGGTTTGTGCGGCGGCGTCGAGCAGCCGCCCGGTGGCGCGCAGGAGGGCCTTCGGCTCCGCGATCCGGGACTCCGCGTCTGTATCAACGTCTCGGGACTGCAAGTTGCTGTCGACCGGACCGGGATTCCCCGCAGTTGCGCCGCTACCGCTTGCCGTGCCGCGCGTCTCGCGGCGCAGCTTGAGCAGCGCGCGGTCCATTGCGCGAAGCCGTCGCGCAATGGCCGGCGGTGGCGCTTCGGCCAGCGCGCGCTTCAACGCCCCGCGCCTCATGGACGTGCTCAGCATTCCCCGCACGCGATCGCCCAACTGGTGCGCCTCGTCCACCAGAAGGCCGACCCGGTCGAACGGTGGCGCCGCGAGGCGTTCGAGCCTGACCACCGGGTCGAAGACGTAGTTGTAGTCGCACACCACGACATCGGCCCAGGCCGCGGCGTCGAGGCTGATTTCGAACGGGCAGACGGTGTGCCGCCTGGCGATGGCCTCGATCGTCTCGCGGGTCGCCACGCCCGACGCGAGCAGCGCGTCGCGCGCCGGCCGCATGCGGTCGTAGTATCCGCTGGCGTAACGGCAGCATGCCGGATCGCACGGCTCCTCGGGGTTGAAGCAGATGTCCCGTTTCGCCGTGACGACGACGGTGGCGGTCGGTTCTTCCTCCTGTTCCCCCTCTTGCTCTCCCAGCGCGCATCGCGCAAGAGTTTCGGTCGGCGACTGCTTGCCGGTGGTGCGCGCCGTCAGGTAGACGACGCGGTCAAGCACCCCCTCGCCGATGGCGCGCAACGCCGAGTAGACGGTGGCCGCCGTCTTGCCGCTGCCCGTGGGCGCCTCCACGAGCAACTGTTCGCGGTCGCGAAACGCCCGGTAGGCGCCCCGCGCGAGGCGCCGCTGGCTGTCCCGGAACTCCGGATACGGGAACTGCAGCCGGCGGAGGCGCGCGTTGCGCCGCGCGACCCGGGCCGCCGTCCGGGCAAGCCAGGCGGTATAGGCGGCGATCGTGTGGACAAGGAACTCCGCCAGTTCGTCCCGGCCATGCACCGCTTCGAAAGGGGTGGCGGTGCCGTCGTCCGGGTGCAGGTAGATCAACCGCAGCCGCCACGCGTCGCGGCTCGCAGGCGGCGCTTCGGTGGCGTTCACGAGGCCCGCGTACAGCTTGAGCTGGGCCATGTGGAGATGGCCGATGTGGCCGTGCAGGGCCGGCACCTCGGAACGCGTGGTCTTGTACTCCTCGATCACGCCCGCGCCGTCGTCGATACCGTCGATTCGGCCCCTGATGCGCAACTCGACGCCGTTTCGGGTGAACGTCGCCTCCACCGGCACCTCCCGCCGATAGCCCTCTCGCTCCGGCTGCGCCCGCCGCTGCGCGCTGATGCCCTCCCGGGCGGTTGCGCTCGCTGTGTACCGATAGTGGATGTCGCCCCGCCGATGCACGAAGGCCGCCAGGTCCCGGACGGCCACGGTGGCGGAAATCGTAGGCGTCTTGTCCGGGCCCGTCGCCTCGCTCGCCGCCGGTTCGGTTGCGGCGCTCACCTGCATCGGGCGACCCGGACCGGCAAGTCCGCCGCGCGCAGGCGTTCGATCCACAGGTACTGGTCGTCGCGCAGCCGGTCGTTCGGGCCCTTCACCTCGACGAACTCGAAGCGGCCGGGACCGTAGACGACGGTCAGGTCCGGAAATCCCCGCCGCGCGTTGTCGAGGTCCTCGCCTGCGAAGCCGACGAGCTTGCGCACGGTGTCCGCGCCTAAGCCCTCAAGCAGCCGGGAAAGGGTGTCCTCGTCGAAAGCGCCCCAGTCGACCAGCCGGTTCGCCACGCCCCGGTGCGTGCGGCACGCATGGAGCAGCGACGCCCGGAGCGTCTCGTCGTCGCTTTCGAGGGGGTCCGGGCACAGATCGCGCCGGGCTTCGAGGAAGTCGGGCCAGAAGAGGTCGATGGGGGCGGTCTGGAACGCGTTGACGAACATGCCGTCCACGGGGGCGAACACCCAGTCCCAGTAGGCGAGACCGAAGAGGCCCATGGGCAGCGCGTTCTCGAGGTGCCACGCGCGACCTTCGTCTGCGGTCAGGACTGAAGCCGCCGCCGCTTCGACGCGCTCGATATCCGGCACGTCCAGGACGACGGTCTCCCGGGGCCATGCCCGGCTTCGCCGGGTTCCGAAGCGGGCGGCGAAATCCGCCTCCTGCGGGCAGATCGGGCGTTCGCGCATCCGCCGGCGAAGCCGGTCCACGGCGTGGGTGTCCTTTAGGCGCTTGAGGATTCTCACCCTGCGCTCCCGCGCCGGCGGCATGCTGGAGCGCGCATAGCAGGCCAGTGCCGCGTCGAACTCGCCGACCCTTTCGAGCCCCCGGCCAAGCCGGTTGAGCATGCGGCTGCGGCGGCGCTCGAAGAGGCGGTTCCCGAATGGCTGCCACAGCGCCTCGAGCGCCGGCATCGCGGCGTCCGCCGGCGGCCTCGCGCCCAGTTCGTCGATATGGTCGCCGAGGCCAATCAGTGCGCGGTAGGCGTCGAGGGCGGCGCGGTCGGCGAACAGGCGCCGTTCGCGGGCCAGTTCGTACTCGGGATACCGGGAGAGACCCAGGTCGCGCAGCACGAAGGTCGAGAGATCGCGCCGCCTGTCCCCGAAAAACAGCAGCCTGTAGAGGTCGAGCCGCTCCACCCCGTCCAGGGCAACCCACGGGAAGCCCCGTTCAATGCGCCGATGGACCTCGGCGTCGGTGAGACCGCGCTCGATCCACTCCAGGTAATCGCGCTTGCGAGCGCTCGACCGCCTCGGCGGCGCGCCAGCGCTGCGCCCGGAATCCGCGCCCGGAGCCCCCGAACACGACCCGTTATCCGTTGCGGTCGACTCGCTCCGGGGAGCCAGCGCATCGCCGAAACACTGCCCGAGTTCCGCCCGTGTCAGCAGCCGGACAAGCTCGGCCGCGGGCGCCTCCGGACACCGGACCACGAATCCTTCCGCCACGAGGTAACCCAACGCGGCCCCGGTATCGTCAATCTCCCGAAAGTTCAGCGAGTCGACGCGCACCAGCGGACCCTTGCGCGACATCAGGCGTGCCAGCAGGCGCTGCGAATTCGCCGGCATCGCGACGATGCCCTCCCCGAACTCCGCCTCCTCCGCCGTCAATATGTCCCCATACTGCTGCCGCACGCCCTCGACCAACGCGATCAGGTTGTCCGCGTAGTAGTGATCCGGGGGCGGCTGACCTGGACTGAGTTCCGGCAATGGCGTGCGACATATCTCACAGAAAGGCGGGCCGCATTATAGCGACTAATGTACAGACATACAGTAAACTCGCCTCTCTTTCGGTGACACACACAAAATCCGGATGCACACTCACCAGGCCAATTTCGTACAGCCCCTTCAGCGATTGCCTCTGACGGGCCGGCCACCCACCGAATCGGACACCCAGTTCTGGACAC
Source organism: Gammaproteobacteria bacterium (assembly GCA_026706665.1). Taxonomy (GTDB): domain Bacteria; phylum Pseudomonadota; class Gammaproteobacteria; order Pseudomonadales; family Azotimanducaceae; genus VXNE01. Next base: position 14,642 of record JAPOYI010000241.1, read on the forward strand.
CCATAGTTCTATATGACACCCAGTTCTGGACACCCATAGTTCTATATCGATAGTTCTATATCGCCGGCAAATTGGACACCCATCGGCGAATCGAATTGGACACCCACAGATTTGGGACGGTTTGGTATGGCTGTCCCTTTGGTTGGTGGTATGGCTGTCCCTTTGGTTGGTGCTCTGGCTGATCCCGGGGTGAACCGTCCCATCCGCCCGGGTCGTTGTCCCACGCGCTTTTCCGTGTTTGGCCACTACACGACGGGCACTACCTGACCCACTCTTTCGGTCGAAGCACACAACCGGCGCAGTCATGGCCAACTCGGTCAGTCACGACCAGAACTTCAAGAACCTGATCCTGGATTACCCTCGCGACGCGCTGGCGTTTTTCGCCCCCGAAGAAGCACCGTTGCCGGAAGACGAGGTGAGGATCATCCCCGCCCGACAGGAGCAGTTGCAGGAGCGTTTGGGCGAGCACTACCACGAACTCGACGTGCCGCTCCTCGTGGAATGGTCTGACGGCCGACGCGAGGCGATCCTGTTCGCACTGGAGGAAGAGTCCGATTGGCGACGATTCTCGCCGCACCGGCTCGCCTATTACTGCCTCAACCTCGCCGAACTGTTCGACACAGAGCGGGTGGTACCGGTCGCGGTTTTCCTGCGCCCCGCAGCAGCGGCCCGCACGTCAATCGCCCTAGGAACCGAGCGCCACATCTACCTGAGGTTCGACTACCTGGCCTGCAAGCTGGCCGAGATTCCCACCGAGCACTGGCAGGAAAGCGACAACCTGGTGGCCCGGGTGAACCTGCCGAACATGAACGTTCCCGAGGACAGTAAGGTTGAGGTCTATGCCCAGGCCGTCCGCGGCTTGTTGATGCTCGAGCAGGATCAGGAAAAGCGTGCAAAATATATCGACTTCATCGACATCTACGCCAGCCTCACCGACAATGAGCGCAGGCGCTATCGACGACAATATCCGGAGGAAGGTGCAACGATGGCAGGAATAGTCCAAAGGGCCCGCGACGAAGGAATGCAGGAGGGAATGCAGGAGGGAATGCAGCAGGGGATGCAGCAGGGCCGCATCGATGGGGAGCGGGCGGTCCTTGAGCGACTGCTCCGGCGGCGTTTCGGCCTCCTGGCGCCAACGGTCGCCGACAGGCTCAACCAGGCGTCAACCGCCGAACTGGAAAACTGGGCCGACAACGTCCTCGACGCTGAAACGCTCGACGACGTATTTCATCGTCCGGAGCCTCGCTAGGACTAGGTCGTTAGCGGGCTCACTTGGCCTCCAGGCATTCCTGCTGGCGAGATCTAGCGCGGCCACCCGGCGGGTTGCGCTCCCGGCTGCGGCAATTCCGATCCAGCCCCACACACCTCGCCGCACCGGACGATCCGCCGGACCGGGCCGCCAGAAATTGTAGCCTCTGGACTTCTTTGCCAGAATCTGCCGCTCCGCGCCCGATCAAATGGCGCGTAAACAACCGCAACCAACGCACGGAAACCGGTCGGATGACACTGGATGGATAAGGCGGCAATCAGCGCGGCAGTGCGCGCGGCGACCGCGCCCGGTGAACCGTTCGAGACCACGGTGCGGCGTGTCAATGGCGTCGACTACACAACGTTCGTCCGCGGCCCGGAACACCTGCGCGACCTGTACGCCGAAGGCCTCGCCTACGCCGACAGGGACTTCCTCGTCTACCAGCAGGAACGCTACACGTTCCAGGACTCGTGGAACCTCGCGGCGAAGTGCGCCAACCGGTTGTGGGCAGAGGGGATCCGGCCCGGGGACCGCGTCGGCATTGCGCTGCGCAACTACCCGGAATGGGCATTCGCCTACATGGGCATCACGTCCATCGGCGCGATCGCCGTGGGGATGAACGCCTGGTGGACCGCCGAAGAGATGATCTACGGCATCGAGGACAGCGGCCTGTCGCTACTCTTCGTCGACATCGAGCGGCTCGAACGGATCGGCGGCCACGCGAAGCGGCTCGGCGTCGACCTGGTCACCGTCCGGTGCCGGGAAGATGGCTGGCGCACCTGGGAAGCCTTCGTCGCGGGAGCCTCGGAAACGATGCCCGAGGTGGAACTCGACGGCGACGACGACGCCATGATCCTCTACACCTCGGGCTCCACGGCGCACCCGAAGGGAGTGCTCTCGATCCACCGCTCGATCATACAGGCGCTGCTCTGCTGGGAAGCCAGCGGCGCCATCGGCCGGCACCTCTGGCCGGAGCTCGCCCGGCGGATGGCGGAATCCGAAGACCTCCCGGCGGTCATCCTGGCCGTACCGCTGTTTCACGTCAGCGGCGTGGTGGTCCAGCTCCTGCAGTCGTTCCGCCAGGGCCGCAAAGTGGTCTGCATGTACAGGTGGGATCCCGAGGAAGCCCTCTCCATCATCGAGTCAGAACGCATCACGAGCTTCAACGGTGTCCCGATCATGGCCTGGGAACTCGTGAATTCACCAAACTACGAGAAGTTCGACCTGTCGAGCCTCAAGGTTGTCGGCGGCGGCGGCGCGCCCATGCCGCCGGAACAGTCGAAGCGCATCAACGAAAAGGTCAGCCAGGGAGGCGCCGGCACCGGCTGGGGCATGACGGAAACCCAGGGACTCGCCACCACCATCGGCGGCGAAGCCCTGACCGAGCGCCCGACGAGCTGCGGCCGCGCCACGCCGCCGCTGGCCAAGGTCAGCGTGGTCGACGAAAACGGCCACGAGGTCCCCCGCGGCGAGACCGGCGAGCTCTGCATCTGGGGCGTGATGAACTTCAAGCGCTACTGGAACCGGCCGGAGGAAACCGCGCAGATCCTCGTGGACGGATGGGTGCACACCGGCGACATCGGGCACATGGACGAGGACGGCTTCGTCTTCATCACCGACCGAAAGAAGGACATGATCCTGCGGGGCGGAGAGAACATCGGCTGCCAGGAAGTCGAGGCGGTCCTCTACCAGCATACCGGGGTGGCCGAGTGCGCCGTCTTCGGCGTTCCCGACGAGCGCCTCGGCGAAGCCGTCGCGGCGGTCGTGATGCTGCGTCCTGGCTCCGGCCTCGGCGCCGAAGCGCTCAAACGCTACACGGGGGAACACCTCGCGCAATTCAAGATCCCCGAACACATCTGGCTACAAGACGGGCGCCTGCCCAGGACCGCGTCCGAGAAGATATTCAAGCGCCAGCTTCGGGAAGAGGCAATCGTGCGGCTACGCGACGAACGATCCGCGGGTTGACAGGAAAAAACGCTCCGCCCGACGCCGCAAGCCGGCAATGTCCTACGCCGATTTCAGTGATGTCGCATTGCCGCCTGCACAAGGGCGGCGGGACAATCGACCGCGTGATTCCGTTGGCGAACGCGGTCCCGGACCGGTTCGTCCAGGCACCGTAACGGCGCGGTGGAGCCGTCGCCAGTCTTGAGGGCGCCGAGACTGCTGTGCTACGGTCATCGGGACCGACCTCGGTCCAACGGCTTTGGGAGAACCCGCCGATGAGCGAACCAGGGCTTTCGCCGCGCGTCATCGACTACCCCTCTTCGGACGGCAAGCCGATGACCGAGAGCGAAGCACAGTTCCTGCCCCTCACGTACGCGGCACTGGCGCTCCGCGCGCACTTCGGGGCGCACGCCGACGTGTACGTGGGCGCGAACATGTTCCTCTACTTCGAGGAGAACAACCCCCGCGCGGTGGTGGTGCCGGACGTTTTCGTCGTCATCGGCACGCCGAAGCGCGTACGCGACTCCTACCTGCTGTGGAACGAGCCGAAAGGGCCCGACTTCGTCCTTGAGATCACGTCTCGCAACACCAGGAACGAGGACCAGGGCCGCAAGAAACGCATCTACGCGTCTCTCGGCGTCGGTGAGTACTTCCTGTTCGACCCGACGGGGGATTACCTGCGCCCGAGGCTGCAGGGTTTCGCATTGCGCGACGGGAGCTACCAACGCCTGCCGGTAGTGCGGCTGCCCGAGGGCGAACCGAGCCTCGCGAGCGCCAGGATCGGGCTTCACCTCGTGGTTCGGGACAACGCCCTGCGGCTGCACGACCCGGCGACGGGGCGGGATCTGCTCACCTACGCGGAGTCGGTAGAACGCATCGCCGAACTGGAGTCGCTCCTGGGCAAGGCGCGGGCCGAGTGATTCGTCCGCGTGTCGACTGACCGACGCGCGTTTCAGTCCGCTACTCCGAACATTTGGTTCCGTAGGCGAATCCGGCGCCTCGGGCCGGTCGCCCGAGCGGTGGATCAGCACGGCGGACCCGCCTTGAGGGCGCCGAGACTGCTGTGCTACGGTCCTCGGGACCGACCTCGGTCCAACGGCTTTGGGAGAACCCGCCGATGAGCGAACCCGGGCTTTCGCCGCGCGTCATCGACTACCCCTCTTCGGACGGCAAGCCGATCGCCGAGGGCGAAGCGCAGTTCCTGCCCCTCACGTACGCGGCACTAGCAGGTGATGCCACTCGAAGTCCACCTGGCCCGCCTAACTTCACCCAGTTCGACATCTCTGTCGTGGAGGCAATCCAGGGAGAGGTGATCGAGGGCGAACTCGCGGGCGGATCGCCTTCTTGAATTGACCGGGTGCGGCGCCGTCGATCTCCCCTCCATGAGGCAGACCGACAGGCAACATGACCTGGGTCGGGGCACGATCCCTGTGCTGGGGTTGCGCCCCTTGTCCAGGGCCACGGGTGGCTTTCGGATGGAGACTCCAGAGACGCATCCTACGCTTCAGCATCGCGGGGAATGAGAAACACGACCAGCCAGTGGGCGCGGTAGACGGCCCAGTACCCGCATCCGGCGGCCACGGCGCCGGCTGATCGAAAACTGCGGCGGCACCGCGCGTGGAACGCGCCGGCATCCGGGTCGACATCCAGCTCCACGTCGGAGAAGCCGAGGAATTCGCCGTCCAGCGGGTAGACGGCCTTGTAGACGGCTTCCTTGCCGCAGAAGACCATGGTGCGCCACTCCGGCGCGGGCAGCCAGTCCCGTTCGGCGGGGGTCAGGACGCGCTCGGCCACCTGCGGAGAGACGGCGGTCCTGGCCTCGACATCGATGCCTAGGCCGCCGTGGCCGGTCGCCGGGCCGGCTATGGCTGCCCCGAGCATCCGAGTGTGGGCGATGCTGCCCACGGCAGAAGCCGGCCAGACTGGAAGGCGACCGCGCCTCAAGATTTCGCAGGCCGGGACACCGATCCGCCCGAGCGCGGCGCGGGCGACCATGCGGCCCGTGGCGAACTGCCACGCGCGGGTCTGCACGACAGAAACCGCATATGCCGCTTCCGCGGGAAACAAGGCGGAACTATGGTCAGCCACCTGGGCGACCACGACTTCGGCCGCGAGGGCCGAGAGGCGAGAGTCTCGCAGAACGTTTCTTGAGATGTCCGCGTCGAAGACGGCTATGGCGGGTCAGACCGCGTGTCGTGGGTATCGGACGTCAACAACCCGATGTCCATCTGGATTCGCGAATACTGCCGCAACGCTGACAGAGTGGTCAATAACAACGCTTGTCGGCGCGTTCTCGATGGGTCTGGCCGCGAGATCAAGGGTGCTCGCCGCATATAACGACGTACGCCTGCGGCAGCATTCCCGAGCGATACAGCGCATGAAGCTCCTCGTTTCGGCGACGGCCGGCATGGCTCCTGGCCAGACATCGATGCGCATGCGGGCGCGGCTCAGGGCAGGCACTTGAGCAAGGCCACCCCCACGCTGGCGACCGCTACCATGCCGACGAACAGCCGCCACAGCAGAGACGCCGTGTGCCGCTCGCCCTCGGCGATCCGACCCACCAGTCCCTGCTCGCTCTCCGTGATTCGATCCACCAGTCCCCGCTCACTCTCCACGATCCGGTCGAGCAATTCCGTCTTGAGCGCCGCCATGTCGCTCTTGAACTCGCCCCTGAGTTCGGCAATGTCGCTATTGGATTCGCCCCTGAAATCCGTCAGCGCGATGCCGAGCGCGGACACGTCGGTCTTGAGCGTCGAGATGTCGGCATCCATGTGGCGGATGTCCGAACGCATCTCGGCCACGTTTTCGAAAGCCTCAATGAATCGCTGGTCGAACGTGGCGGGTTCAGGGGTCACTTGCTCTCCGCAAGTTGGCGACCTGGACCTTGTCTGCCCGCACTATCCGCTGAGGCAGGTCCCGGTCAACAATGGACAATCTCCGCGATATCCGTGCGATTTCTACCCTTTGGATGCAGGTGCGGCATCCGTAGCCAGACTTCGATGCGTGCCACGCGTTCACGCAGATCCCGCTGGTCTCGCGAAAGGGCGTCCATCTTGCCGCTCAGGCGCGTATCGGGCGAACGGACCATCTGCCAGATCAGACCCGCCCGCGCGCCGCCAAAAGCCAAATATGCCCATATGCTCCGGGCTCACTTTCCGGCTACTCCCACGATCCAACCAGAACACGTGTTCCGATCAAGGTGTCGAACTTACGCCGAACGGCAGGTCGACTCAGCAGGAAAGCAGGAAGGGCGATTGTCCCAAATGTGTGCAAAAGTTGTCTTTGGCCGATAGAATTGGACACTGATCTCCGGCGTGCAGGGGCGCGCATCTCACGGACCGCGTCCATCGAACTGTACTGTCCATGATCCCAATCGCATCGACGAATGGCCACGCCTCCGGTACCCGGTTCTACACTGGCTCGAAGCGGTCGCTCGATGTCTTTCTCAGCGCCTGCCTCATGGTCGTCCTGCCGCCGCTGTACTGCATGGTCGCCGTCCTGCTGCGCTGGTCGGGCGAGGGAAACGTGCTCTTCAGGCAACGGCGCGTAGGGCGCAAGGGCCGGGAGTTCACGCTGTTCAAGTTCACGACCATGGCGACGGGAAGCGCCGCCAACGGGGATATCACGCTCGAGGACGACCCGCGGGTGCTGCCGGTGGGGAGATGGCTGAGCGCGCTCAAGATCGACGAGCTGCCGCAACTCTGGAACACGCTCAGGGGCGAGATGAGCCTGGTGGGCCCGCGGCCGCTCACGTCCCGCGCCTTCAACTGCTATTCGCCCCGGGTGCGGGAGATCGTGAAGAGCATGAAGCCGGGCGTGACCGGCGTGGGGTCCCTGGTGTTCCGCAATGAAGACCGAATCCTGGCACAGGCTCCCGGAGACCCGAAGGAGTACTACGACAACGTCATCATCCCATTGAAGGGGCAGCTCGAGACGTGGTACTTCGAGCACCGGAGCCTGTACATCGACCTCCTGATACTGGCGTTGACCCTGGTCGCGGTGCCATGGCCCCGGTCGAGACTGCACCTGAGACTGCGCGGCGTGGCGGACATCGTCGGACACTCGCCGCTGGCCGGCTATTTCGGCATCTCCGCGCTGGCCAATGGCAGCGCCCGGCGAGGAGTTCGACCCAGTCCCAATGCAGCCGCGGCCGCAGATGCAGACCAAGCACAGCCCGAGGTCAGCAAGCGAACTCGCGAACGATCACCGGAGTCTGCTGCCTGATTTCCCGGGGCCGCGGCACCCGGCAACTCCAACGCCTGGATGGTCTCGAATTTCCGTCCCGCGGCCTACGCCAAAATCTTGACAAAGTAGCCCGTCATGCCCATCGAGACGACGATGACCGGCACGATGACGCCGAGAATCTTCCAGACCTGCCGGTTCACATGCGCTTGAAGCCTGCCTTCCATACCAGCCATGTCCGCTCTCACCTCGCCCCGGAACGTCCCCATATCGCCCCGGAACTCGGCCATGTCGTTTCTGAGTTCGCCCTTGAACTCGGCCATGTCGTTCCTGAGTTCGCCTTTGAACTCGGCCATCTCCCTTTTGAGGTCGCCCTTGAACTCGGCCATCTCGCCCCTCAGGTCCGCCATCTCGACGCGAAGGTCCGCCACGTCGGTCTTTAGTTCCGACACGTCGGTTTTCAGGATGGTGATATCCGCATCCATGTGGCGGATGTCGGAACGCATTCCGGCGGTGAGGCTCTCGAAGGCTTCGATGAATCGTTCATCGAACGTGGCTGGCTCGGAGGTCACTGGTTTCTCAACGTCGGGAACCCGGATGTGTCGAGCCATTATCCCTTGTCGCCGATGCGCGTCAATGTGCGTACTTCCGCAAAGCGTGTGCGATTTCGCCCCCTGTACCACCCATGTCCGCTCCGAGCACCGCCACGTCGGTCGGCCGGATAGAAAGCCCACACGGGGCTGTTCGTCCCGCCCCCCACGGCTAATTTATTCTAAGCGGGCGGTGTGGCGTTGACGGATGCCCGAGGGAGTTTTTCGTCATCCGGAGGTAGAAGACGAGCCGCATGTTGCGGTTCAGGCGGCGGGTGGCGGCGGTGACGCAGGTGTTGCCGCGGGCGCGGACGACGCCGATGGCGAGGCGGCGCGGTCTGGTGGTGTTGTCGACGGCGGCGCGCTCGACGAGGAAGGCCTGGCCGACATGGGGGAAGGTCGGGTGGCCGTTGAGC
>JAPOYI010000227.1 GCA_026706665.1 Gammaproteobacteria bacterium
TCCGCAACGGCGCCTGCTACAAGTGCGTCAACTGCGGCGCCACGAGCGGCTGCGCTTGAGGGCCTGAACGCGCGGCGAGACAGTCTGCACGAGTCCGCCATGAGATCTGAGCCTGCGAGCGAGTTGCCGGTGCCGGGCACGGAGCCGTACTACGCCACGGAGCGGGGCCGGGCATACGTTGGCGACGCGCGCGAGGTGCTCGCGCAGTCAACCTCCAGCTCCGTCGATCTCGTCGTCACGTCGCCTCCGTTCCCGCTCACATTCCGCAAGAAGAAGCCCTATTCCTCGGTCGGTGAGGACGAGTTCGTCGACTGGTTGCTGCCGTACGCCGCCGAGTGCCGTCGCGTTCTGAAAGACACCGGCAGTCTGGTGCTGGACCTCGGTGGGGTGTGGAACAAGGGTGCGCCGGTCCGGTCGTTGTATCAGTACAAGGTCGTGATCGCGCTCTGCGAGCACCTGGGCTTCCACTTCGCGCAGGACTTCTACTGGTACAACCCGGGCGCGCTGCCGGCGCCGGCCGAGTGGGTGAATGTTCGACGGATCCGGGTGAAGAGCGCGGTGAATCAGGTCTTCTGGCTGAGCAAGACGGAGTGGCCCAAGTCGGACAACCGGCAAGTCCTTCGGCCTTACAGCCGCGACATGCTCCGTCTGATCGCTCGGGGTTATCGTCCGAAGCAACGACCGTCAGGTCACACGATCACCGCGAAATTCGGCCGCGACCGGGGGGGGGCCATTCCACCCAATCTGCTCGCGTTCGGCAACAACGACTCGAACAGCCAGTACCTCAAGGGGTGCGCCGTAGCCGACCTTCCGGTGCACCCCGCCCGATTTCCCCGAGCGCTGCCGGAGTTCTTCGTGAAGCTCTGTACGGATCCCGAGGACACGGTGCTCGATCCGTTCGCCGGCTCGAACGTCGTTGGAGAGGTCGCCGAACGGCTGGAGCGACGCTGGGTGGCGATCGAGCTGGTTGAGGACTACCTGGCCGGTTCCCGCTTCAGATTCCCCTCCCAGCTGCCGACTCCTCTCGTATCCGGGCCGCAGCGGCATCGCGCGTGACCATGTCGCTTCATCGCTACGTGAGACTGATGGAGTACGCGTTCGAGAACGTCGAGCAGCCGAAGACGCTCGTCCGCGCACGGGCCATCGCACGAGTGCTCGGCGGCGCACCGCTCGAGGGGTCCGCCACGCGTGCCAGTCTTCCACGTCATCACCTGAGGAGGTGGGTTGACAAGGTCGCCGGAGAGGGTTTCTTCGCCTGGCTGAAGAAGGACGAGCCCTCGGAGGAGCGCATTCGTCGAGCGAAGCAGGGCATCGCTCAGATGATCCTCGCGACAATAGCGGAGCAGCACTTCGAGCACCAGGCTACGGAGGCGCTCGGGGAGCACGGGTTCTACATTGAAGACGATCGGGTGGGCAGAACGGATACGGACTATCGCGTCATCGACCAGGCACGCCGACCGTTGCTTCGCATCAACATCAAGTTCCACGGCACGCTTTTTCGAGAAGCGCGGGAGTATGTGGGACTGGAACCGAACGACTGCTTTGCCCTTGCCGCGTACAAGATCCACGGGGCGCTGCGCCGCCAGAATGAGGAGCGCCTGCCGTACGTCTTCTTGGTAATCAGTGTCCCAGCTCGCCCTCGCGAGGCAATCGCGCGGGAGGTGTCGGACGATCTCGCATGGCTGGCGGCCATCTCAGACCGCATGACCGAAGAGGCGATTGTATGGCGCCTGGGGGGTGAGCCGTCGGCCGACGCAGTGCGAGACGACGTTCGCAACGGCGAGTTCCGCGTGATTTCGGCTCGTCGGGCGAACAATCTCTTGCGAGACCTACTGTTCGACCGCGTCCATGCGCTCCGGCTGCGAGGTTTCAACCGCGTGTTTCGGGGCGCCGAGATCAACATGCATCTGTCGCTCTCGTCCGAGATGATTCCGTTCCGGGACTTTTTGGACGTGCTCGCGACCAGGGGGGAGCGCGAACTCACGGTGCGCCTCGATCGTGGCGAGATCTGAGTCCGGAGGCTCCTGTAGCGGATACACGTCAGGGCACGGGCTCCACATCCCGCTACTCGCGGCTGGGGGAGCTTCCACCTGCAACCATGGATCTGCAACTCGCCGGAAAGATCGCTCTGGTGACCGGCTCGAGCCGCGGCCTCGGGCTGGCCTCGGCGCGCGCCCTGCTCGACGAGGGGTGCCGGGTGGCGATCTGCGGCCGGGGTGCGGAGCGCCTCGAGGAGGCGGCCGCGGCGCTCCGTCGGGCGGGCGCGCCGGAGGACGTCCTCCCCGTGCGGGCGGACGTGTCAACGGCCGAGGGTGTCGAGACGGTGGTGCGCCGCACGGTCGATGCGTTCGGTGGCCTGGACATCCTGGTCAACAACGTCGGCCGGGCGGGTGGCGGCGGGATCGCAGAGGCCA
>JAPOYI010000231.1 GCA_026706665.1 Gammaproteobacteria bacterium
TCTTTCAATACCCCCAAACCCCGAGTTTAGGCTCATCTTCTTATTGGAATATGCTGTCAATCGCCCATCGATGGGCACGCAGATCAAACCGATCCGCGACGGCTTTGTTGCCACCGGCGACCGCCAGCGACCGGAGGCGATTGTGCCATGCGCGACGAGTGGGGTCAGGCCAGGAGCCTTCCGCCGGGGAGCGCGAGGCGGGTATCCTCGCATGAGCAACGGGCTGTGTGGCACGTCAGCAGTTCTCATTTTGGCGTCCGATTTCGCCGTCGGATGCAAAATCCGCGCCTTTCCGACCCGATCCGGGCGAAATCGACCGGCAGACCCCTCCTGCGGAAGGGACTGACGGGCATAATGAGAACTGCTGGTGGCACGTTCAAGGCTGCGCTCTTACCCCGACATATTCGCCACCGTCACATCTGTTGGCTCCTCCGGGACCTTCTGCGCCCGAACCGGCCCACTCCGGGCCTCCAGCAACTCTTCTTCCTCATCCGAGGGCGGTGTGCTCGGCGACAGCGGCAACGACGGGTGGATCATCCCGTGCTTGACCGCGAGCAACGCTAGTTCCACATCGCTCGACACCTTGAGCTTTTCGAAGATCCGGTAGCGATAGCTGTTCACGGTCTTGGGACTCAGGTGCAGGTTGTGCGAAATCTCGTGTACTCGATGACAGTTGATCACCATCAGCGTGATTTGCATCTCCCTGCTCGACAGTTGTTCGAACGGACAGATCTCTTCGTTGTCGAGGGTTCTGAGGGCCAGTTTCTGCGCAACATCGCGGCTCACGAACCGCTGCCCGGCGAACGCCCTGCGAATCGCCGTCACCAGTTCCTCGATGCTGGAACCCTTGGTCACGTAGCCGCACGCACCAGCCTTGAGGGATTGGGACGGATACGGTTCGTCCCGGCAGCCCGTGACCATCACGACGCTGATGTCCTTTTCCAGGCGAATGATCCGCCGCGTCGCTTCGAGTCCGCCAATACCCGGCATGACGATGTCCATCAGCACGACGTGGGGCAGCAACTCGCGGCTGAGTTCGATGGCCCTTTCGCCGCTGTCGGCGCGACCGACGACATCCACGATTCCGATGTCTTCAAGAATGCGGCTCAGTCCGATGCCGAACAACTCGTGATCGTCCACGAGGAGCGTCCGAATCATCTCCCATCCCCCTGCTGATAGTCGGCGCTAGACCCTAGACCATATTGAAGCGGGACTGACGAAGAAAGGCGGGCATCGAACATCCTCACCTTTTTTCATCAAAACTCCACTATCCAATAGCGGTTTGATATCACCACCCCCGACTTTGGCTGACGGGAACGGTCGGGGATGTCTTCCGTCAATCGCCTGTAAAGGCTTGCAGGCCCGTTTGCGCGCGTCCCAGGATCAACGCGTGAATGTCGTGTGTCCCCTCGTAGGTGTTCACCGTCTCGAGGTTCATGACATGCCGGATGACGTGAAACTCGTCGGAGATCCCGTTGCCGCCGTGCATGTCCCGCGCGATGCGCGCGATGTCCAGCGCCTTGCCGCAGTTGTTGCGCTTCATCAGGGAGATGGTCTCGACGGGCAGGCGGTCCTCGTCGAGCAGGCGGCCGATGCGCAGGCAGCCCTGCAGCCCTAGGGAGATTTCCGTCTGCATGTCCGCGAGTTTCTTCTGGACGAGTTGGTTCGCCGCCAGCGGCCGGCCGAACTGCTGGCGGTCCAGCGTGTATCGCCGCGCGGCATGCCAGCAGAACTCCGCCGCGCCCATGGCGCCCCAGGCGATGCCAAACCGGGCTCGGTTCAGGCAACCGAAAGGCCCGCCAAGGCCCCTGGCGTCCGGCAACAGGTTTTCGCCGGGAACGCGCACGTCGTCCAGCACGATCTCTCCGGTGACCGATGCGCGCAGGCTCATCTTTCCCTCGATCACCGGAGTCGAAAAGCCCTCCATGCCGCGTTCCACGAGGAATCCCCGGATGACCCCGTCGAGCTTCGCCCAGACGACCGCCACGTCCGCGATCGGTGAATTCGTGATCCACATCTTGGCGCCGTTCAGGACGTAGTCGCCGCCATCGCTGACTGCCCGCGTGACCATGCCCGCCGGGTCGGAGCCGTGGTCCGGCTCGGTCAGGCCGAAGCATCCCACCAGTTCGCCGCTCGCGAGTCCGGGCAGGAATCTCTCGCGCTGCCGCTCCGTTCCGTAGGCATGGATCGGGTACATCACGAGAGAAGACTGCACGCTCATGGCGGACCGGTAGCCGCTGTCGACGCGCTCTATTTCCCGTGCCACCAGGCCATAGGACGTGTAGGACACGCCGGCGCAGCCGTACTTTTCGGGCAAGGTCGCGCCGAGAAAGCCGGCCGAGCCCATGTCGTTCATGATCCGGCGGTCGAAATGCTCGTGCCGATTGGCTTCCACCACGCCGGGCATCAGCCGGTCTTGCGCGAAGCTGCGCGCGGAGTCGCGAATCAGCCGCTCTTCGCCGGACAGTTGGTCGTCCAGCAGGAATGGATCGTCCCAGGCAAATGGAGAACGCGCCATCGTCAACCCTCCAAGTATCCCGGCGCCCCCGCCCGGTCAGGCGTGCGCCGGTATGCGAACCTTCTCGTATAACCGTTGCGCGCTCGCGCGCGCCGCCTCGGCGAAGTCGGCGGCACCGCCGGCATAGATGATGCTGCGGGATGCGCTCACTACCAGGCCGCGACCGTTCGATGCCACGCAACGTCGTACCGCTGCCGGATCTCCCCCCTGTGTGCCCACGCCTGGCACCAACAGGGGCAAGTCGCCCGCCGCTTCGCGCACGGCAGCCAACTGTTCCGGATACGGCGCCCCGGTCACCAGCATCAGGTCGCCCTCGTCGCGTTCGGCTGCGGCGCGGGCGATGCGCAGGAAAAGCGGGCCGTTGACCGGATAGTCCTGCAACCAGCCGCTGTCCGGATTGCTCGTGCGGCAGAGCAGCGCCACACCGCGCCCGGGGTGTCGGCGGTACGGTTCGATGCCTTCCCATCCGACGTAGGGATTCACCGTCACGCAGTCCGCGTCGTAGCGCTCGAATGCCTCCCTCGCGTACTGCGCGGCACTGGACCCGATATCGCCGCGCTTGGCATCGAGGATCACCGGAACGCCGGGATGCGACGCGTGGATGTGCGCGATGAGCGCTTCCAGCTCCTGCTCCGCGCCGCACGCCGAAAAGAACGCGATCTGCGGCTTGAAAGCGCAGACCAGGTCCGCCGTAGCGTCGACTATGGCCCGGCAGAAGTCGAGTATCGGGCCCTTGCGCCCCGGCACGAGTTCCCGGACGCGCGCGAGGTCGGGGTCGAGCCCCACGCATAGGAATCCACCGGAGCGTTCCCAGGCAGCTTCCAGTTGCTCGCGAAAGGGAGGGCGCACGGCGTCGTGAGCTCGCAATTTCATGCGGGAAGTCAGCGCCACCGTCCACTGCCGACGTGGATCATTGATTTCGCCACTGTCTCTCCGGGATATGGACGACAATGCCGTCGAGCGCTTCCGTCATGAGCACCTGGCACGACAGCCGGCTGTTGTCGCGGCTGTCGTCGAGGTAGCCGAGGAGTTCCTGTTCGTCGTCGATCATCGAAGGCAGTTTGCCCAGCCAGGGCGTTTCGACGTAGCAGTGACAAGTCGAACACAGGCACGCGCCGCCGCACTGCGCTTCGATCCCGGCGACGCCGTTGTCGAGCGCGCAATCCATGATGGAATCCCCGATGTTTGCAGCAAGTGTCTGCCGGCGGCCGTCCGAATGGACGAAGACAATCCCGGGTCGTTTCACAAGTGCATTGTAACCGCTAACATGGCTTCTTTTGCGGAGTCCGGCTTGGTCATCGGCCTGACCGGCGGCATCGCTTCGGGGAAGTCCACTGCCGCACGCTACCTCGCATCCCTCGGCGCGCACGTGATCGACGCCGATGCGCTCGGCCACCGCGCATACCAGCCGGACACCGATGCGTACAGGGCAGTCCTGGCGACGTTTGGAGAGGAAGTGCGGGGGGACGACGGGCAACTGGATCGGAAGGCGCTCGGCGGCAAGGTGTTCGGGAACCCGCAAGCGATGAAACGCCTGACCGACATCATGTGGCCCGAGATCCGTCGCCTGGCAGAAGTCGAGATCGCGGCGGTTCGAGATACGGACCCCCGCGCTGTTGTCGTCCTCGAAGCAGCGGTACTGTTCGAAGCTGGCTGGCAGGACGCGGTCGACGAGACCTGGGTGGTCACGGCGGACCGGGATGTCGCCCTGGCGCGGGCAATGACGCGCGATGGCCTCGACAGGTCAGCCGTGCAGGCACGGATGGACGCCCAGTTGTCCAATGCGAAACGTTCCGCTCTCGCCGACTTGGTCGTCGACAACTCCGGAACCGAGGCCGCGATGCGGTCGCGGCTGGACGACGAATGGGCCCGCGTGACGTCAGCCGGAGCAAATGGATCATGATCCTCGACCTCCACGCACACTCGGTCAAATCCGACGATGGACGCGCGAAAGTGCGCAACTACTGCCAATGGATCCGTTCTCGCAACATCGGAATCGATGGATTCGTGCTCACCGAGCATCGCCAGTTCGACTTCGAATCCGACTACTCCGGTCTCGCCGAGCAGTTCGGACTGGTCATTCTGAAAGGCAGCGAAGTGGAAACCGAGTATGGCCACGTGCTCGTCTTCGGCGTGACCGAACCCCTGACGCGGGAGTTCGACTTCGCGTCGGTCAACCTGGCCCTGGAAACCGTCGTGGAGGCCTGCAACCGCCGCGAGGCCGTGGCCGTGCCATGCCACCCGGGGCGCAAGCGCGTAGGCATGAGCGCGCACATCGACTCACTGGGACCCCCGAGGGGCGTGCGCATCGTCGAGGTCAGGAACGGCGGCAGCCGCGGCGAAGAGGACGACATCGCCCATCGCATGGCGGATCGCTTCGACTACCTGGGTATCGGCGGCAGCGACGCCCACATCGTCAGCCAGATCGGACGCTGCGCGACCCGCTTCCCCAATCCGGTAACGACGGAGACCGAGTTGGTCCAGGCCCTGCTCGCCGAGGAATTCGAAGCGATATCCGTGCCCGGGTAGCCGGGTCCCATCAGCCCGCCCGGCCTCGACGCATCCGGTCACCCCGCCCGGTCTATCAACCGCGCCAGGTTCGCAACGTGCCGTCTGAGATTCGACCGGCCCGTTTCCGTCAACTCGTACCAGGTCACCGGCCGCCGGTCGCGGAAGCTCCTCTCAACCGCAAGGTAGCCGCTGTTCTCGAGCTTGCGAAGGTGCGTACCCAGGCTTCCGTCCGTCTCCTCCAGAACCTGTCTCAGCCGGCTGAAGGACATGGCGTCATGTTCCGAAAGCAGAACGCGGATCGCGAGGCGAACGCGGTGCTCGAGCAGCCCCCGCACAACCAGTGCCACCGCCACGAGCACACACCAGCGGTGGTGAAACGGTATTCCGGCGGGAAAAGCGTCAACAGGTACCAGGCGGCAAGAATCAGGCTCACCGGCATCAGGCGGCGGTCCAGACGAGGATGGGGACCACGATGTCAAGCCCGGAAACGGGCCTAGTCGAACGACCGTCTTTCAGAAGGGTCAATCGAATAGTTGTATCGTGACCCCTGTCTTCCCGGCTCAAGCCCAGCACATACGGATCACCAGACTCACCCATGCACGGGGACCGCTTCGACCAACCCGTCACGGCGGACTCACGACGCGCGGTGGAACTCCATGGCGAGGCGGTGGACCTCCTGTTCGCATTGCAGCCGGGAAGCGGCCCTGTGATCGACGAGGCCCTGGCCATCGATCCCGAGTTCGCCCTCGCGCATTGCGTGAAGGCGCGGGCAATGGCCACGATCGGCAACATGCGGGAAGCACGGCGATACGCGGCGCTCGGCCGTGATCTGGCGGTCAACCGCTCCGCACGCGAGCGTGACCATGCGGATATCGTCTACCTCGCATTGCATGGAGAGTCGGGGGCTGCGCTTCGTGCCGTGCTTGAACACGCCGCATCCTATCCGCGCGATGCGGTGCCCCTTTCGTTCGCCCTTGGGGTGTATGGACTGCTCGGCTTCGGCGGATTCGATGACTTCCATGCCCGGCAAGCCGAACTGCTCGAGAGCGTGGCTCACGCCTGGGGCGATGACTGGTGGTTCCTCGCGGCCTTTGGCTGGGCGCTGGTAGAAGTCGGGAACAGCGCCAGGGGCGTACCCATGCTAGATCGGGCAATGGAACTGAATCCCCGCAACGCCAACGCCGTGCACGGACGCGTCCACGCGTACTACGAAGAAGGCGCGGCGGCCCAGGGCGAGGCGTTGATCGACGCGTGGCTGCCCAACTATGGCCGCGCCGCCGTGCTGCACGGGCACCTTTCCTGGCACCAGGCGCTCTTTGCCCTGCAGCGCGGCCATGTCGATCGCGCCCTCGCCATCTACCGGGACAACATCCGCCCAGCGGTCTCCGCCGCGCTGCCCATGTTCACCACCATCGACGCCGCTTCCTTCATCGCGCGCGCCTCGATGGCCGGTTGCCCGCTCGACCCCACGGAGATCAGGGAGATCACCGCGTTCGCCCGAAAGCACTTCCCGGAACCGGGCGTGCCTTTCCTCAACGCGCATCTCGCCATGGCCTACGCCGCGGCGCGTGACGTTGACGCCCTTTCCCGTCTCGACCGAGACATTCTCAACTTTCGGCTACGCTCCGGCCGCCTTCAGCACGGCCTGTTCGATCTCGGCCCTGAAATCGGCGTTGAATGCGCCAGGAAACTTGTTGACGATCGTACCGTCGGGACCGATCAACACGTAGGTCGGATAGCCTGTGACGCGCCACTGCCGAACGAGTTCGCTGTCGTCGCCGACATGCCAGACCACCCATTGCAGGGGCTCCCGGGCCAGGTAGTCCAGTACCGTGTCGAGTTCCGCGTCCACACTGACGCCAATGATCTGAAAGCGTTCCTCCGGCAGCTTGTCGACCAGTTCGCGAAGCTTGGGGAAAGCCTCTTTGCAGGGCCCGCACCAGGTAGCCCAGAAGTCGACCAGCACGACGCGGCCCGCGTAGGCCGCCAGTGAGTCCTCGGTGCCGTCCACCCTTCTTGCCCTGACGTCGGAGACGACGCTACCGACCATCGTCGAGTCGAGGCTGTAAATCAGTTCCGCCTCGGCGTCCTCGAACGTCATGGGAACGTCGGTCCCGTCCGCCCCCCGTCTCGTCAATATGAACGTCTCGTTCTCTACGCCCGCGCTCAGGCCTGTGGCGAGTTCGTCCACACTTGCCAGTAACGCGCGGCGTTCTTCCGCGTCGAGCCGCGGGTTGTTCGCCGACTGGATCAGGTAACTGGCCGCGAAATAACGGGCGGTCGCCCGCGCCGACGGATCTTCGAGTGTTTCGGCGAGATCACTGATGAACGACTTGCCCGGCTGGTAAACGGACGACAGGCCATGAACCTGCGAGAGCCGAAGCGGCCACTGATCATAGTCCGGGAAGTGGGCTGCCAGCGCCTGCGCGCCACGAAGCGCCTTGGCAGCCCCGCCCCGCGTCGGGTTGTCGAGCAGGAACTCCGCCGCTTCGCGGGTCTTCTGGTGCGTGCCTTCGGCATTGACAATGGCGAGTGCGGCGGCGGTGGCGCGGTAGACTTTCGGGGCGTCGCCCAACTCCCGCAAGCGGAGCGCCCTTTCCTTCTCATCGAGGTCGGCGGCACGGATCGCCTGTTCCCGTTCCTGCCATGATCGCAGTTCTTCCAGCGTGTCCTGGACGACGTTCCAATCCGGGCCGATCAACTCCGCCAGCGTGGCTTCGCCAAGGTCCCTGCTGGGAGCGAGCCACCACGACGACAGGAACGCCGCCGAACTTCCCGGGACAAGGGAATAGGTCTGCTGCATGAGAAACTCGGCGGCATCGAGGGCACGCTCGTGTTCCGACTCGATGATGGCCCTTGCGGCGGCGGCGGCTTGCCACGTGGGGAGCGAGACGCCCTTCTCGACGATGCGCCGCGCCGCTTCGTCGCCAAGGCCGTCTCTCGTCGCTGCCAGCCACGCGGCCTGTGAATCCATGTACGTCTCGACCAGCGACCACTCGGGGCCGATGTTTGACGTCACCACGTCCAGGGTCAATTGCCGCTCTTCTTCAGACGGACGTATCCGATCCATGAGGAACCGGGCGGCCTCCATCGAACGATTTCCGTTCGACTCGATGATGGAAACTGCGGCATTGACGGCGGGGCCACCGTCGGGCGCCGGAGGAAGATCCTGCCGCAGACGTTCCTTCTCTTCGGCGGAGACATCCGCGTTGCGAATCTCCCACTCCTTCGTCCGATGCTCTCGAATCGCTTCCTTGTGCGCGGCTATGACGCTCCAGTGAGCATCGGTTGAAGACGGTGGGTTGGCATGGGCGACGCCCGCGGCGAACAGGGGCAGCAGCGCGGCGACCTTGACCAAACCCAACAGGCGGCCGCGCAGGTACCCTTGGGCGGACCGCGCTGCGAGAGAGAACGTGTTGCCCGTGATGTCCGGCGCGTCCGCACGATTCACGCGCTTGGCCAGGGAATCCTCAACCACGGATCTACGGTCGATCACAATCGCACCTCACTTCATCCTTTCGTTCCGATGGTAAACGAACGGAAGCCGGTAAAGGGGTTATTCCCCGCTTGATCCAAGGCCGAAGGCGCGGCTGCGAGGCAACAGCAGGGCGCAATGCCAGGCCGGATGTCGTGAGTATTTTCATACTAAATCTATTTTACTCATGAGTAGTTTAGAGTTAGCATGACTTTGCTCATGACGCATTCAGGCTCCCCTCCCCTTGGAAACCAACACGCTCGCACGGTACCTCGCTGATCCAATTCGGGATGACCTTTCCCGCAAAATGGTATTCCTCGGCGGCCCCAGGCAGGTCGGCAAGACGACCCTGGCCCTGGCGCTCCTGGGCACGAACGACTCGCGCCACCCCGCGTACTTGAACTGGGACAGTCCGCGAGTGCGGCCGGGACTTCTACGAGGCGAGTTGCCCCCGGGCGAGAGTCGCCTCGTGCTAGACGAAATTCACAAGTTTCCCCGCTGGCGGAACCTGGTCAAGGGCCTTTACGACACGGAGGGCGATCGCGTCTCATTCCTGATAACGGGCTCCGCACGACTGGACCATTACCGCAAGGGCGGCGACTCGCTGCAAGGGCGCTACCACTACTACAGGCTCCATCCACTGACGTTGGGGGAACTTGTCTCCGATTCATCTCCGGCCGACCTGGATGCCTTGATGCAGTTCGGCGGATTCCCCGAACCGTTCCTTGCCGGCAACACCCGAACGTGGCGGCGATGGCAGCGCGAGCGGCAATCCCGCATTCTTTACGAAGACCTGCGCGACCTCGAAAACGTGCGCGAGGTCGCATTGGTGGAGTTGCTTGCCGAGGCGCTGCCGGACCGGGTCGGCTCACCGCTGTCCATCAGGAGCCTGAGCGAGGATCTTCAGGTTGCCCATGAGACCGTTGCGCGCTGGCTGGCGATCCTGGAGAACCTCTTTGTGTGCTTCCGTATTCCGCCATTCGGGGCACCGCGCATCCGCGCAGTCAAGAAGGAAACCAAGCTCTACCTCTGGGACTGGTCACAGGCGCCGGACAAGGGTCCACGGTTCGAGAACCTCGTGGCCTGCCACCTGCTCAAGTACTGCCACTTGCTGGAAGATACGCAGGGCTATCGGATGGAACTCAGATTTGTTCGGGACACGGACCGCCGCGAAATCGACTTTGTCGTGGTACGAGAAAACGAACCGATCTTCGCGGTGGAGTGCAAGTCAGGGGAAGGGGCACCGAGTCGGGCGATCGAGTACTTCCGCCAAAGAACACCGATCAAGAACTTCTACCAGGTCCACCTTGGCAAGCGGGATTACGTCTCGAACGGAACTCGAGTCGTCCCCTTCACGACGTTCTGTCAAGAACTGAGCCTGCCGTGAGCATCACGAACACAAGAATCCATCTCGGCAAGACGCTTCCTCGCCCAGATTGACAAGTCAGTTGAAGCAACAGACTTATTTCTTTTTTTTTTAGCTACGTAGCGCGAGAATTGGTGGAGCCAGCCGGGATCGAACCGGCGACCTCCACAATGCCATTGTGGCGCTCTCCCAGCTGAGCTATGGCCCCAGGACAGGTCGCGCAATGCACGCGACGTCAGGCGCGCGATGATATGCGCCCCGCTCGTCGTGTCAATTGTTCGCCCGGTCGTTCGACCCTCGCGCGAGCGCGGCGAAATCCTTGTCCAGGCGCTTCGTCGCCTTTTTCGATATCCCGCCAAGAGCGGCCAGCGCGGACCGCAGGCGGGTGCGGGTCAGGTCCGGGCCGAGAAATGCCATGGAATCGAATAACGGGAGTGCCGTCGCACGGCCGGAGACCGCGACAAAGAGCGGAAACAGGAAGTCGCGCAGCCTGATGTCCATCGCCCCGGCGAGCGCCCTGCACTCCCCCATCAGCGTACCGCTATCCCACGGGCGCACCGTGGCCATCATGGCGAGCGCATGGTGCAGGACGCGCTTGCACTCCGCCGCCGTCAAGGTTCGGTGCTCGAACAGGTCGGCCGACAGCTCCCGGCGCTCCCCCAGCAGGTAGTCCACCTGGGGAGCGATGTCGATGAAACGCTCGGTGCGCGATTGAATCAGCGGCACGAGTCGCGCGAGCCGGTCGCGGTTGAGCGCCCACCGCCCAACGCGATCGGCAAGCTGATCGGGTGTCAGTCTCCGGATGTACTGCCCGTTCAGCCAATTGAGCTTTTCGAGATCGAAAACCGGGCCTCCTGTGGAGACGCGGTCCAGGTCGAACTCCGCGACCATCTCGTCAATGCCGAACACCTCCCGCTCGTCCGGCATTGACCAGCCCATGAGCCCAAGGTAGTTCAGGAGCGCTTCGGGCAGGTACCCGACATCGCGAAAGTAATGCAGGCTGGCGGGATTCTTGCGTTTGGACAGCTTGCTCCGATCCGGGTTGCGCAGCAGCGGCAGGTGCGCGTGCTCTGGCATGTCCCAGCCGAAATGACGATACAGGAGCGCATGCTTCGGCATCGAGTTGATCCAGTCATCGCCGCGCAGGACATGCGTGATGCCCATCAGGTGGTCGTCTACAACGACAGCGAGGTGATAAGTGGGAAAGCCGTCACTCTTCAGCAGGACCTGCATGTCGACCTGCGACCACGGGATCTCGATGGTGCCGCGCAGCCGGTCCCCGAAACGGCAGACGCCGTCCGGCGGTACGCGCATGCGCACCACGTGGGGTTCTCCCGCCTCCACGCGGGAAGCAGAGACCTCTGGATCAAGACCAGCGCACAAACCGTCATACCGAGACGTCGCGCCACGTTCACGCTGCGCGCGCCGCAACGCATCCAGGCGATCAGGCCCGCAAAAGCAATAGAAGGCATGGCCTCCATCGATGAGATCCCGCACGTGGCGGCGATAGATCGCTCCCCGCTCGCTTTGGCGGTAGGGCCCGCAGGGCCCTTCCCGGTCCGGCCCTTCGTCCCAATCGATGCCCGCCCATCGCAGCGCCTCAATGATCATGGCCTCCGAGACGGAGTCAGAACGTTCCCTGTCGGTATCTTCGATGCGCAGGATGAACCGGCCGCCATGCTGGCGGGCGAACACCCAGTTGAAGAGCGCCACGTAAGCGGTGCCGACATGGGGTTCGCCCGTGGGAGAAGGCGCGACGCGGGTGCGAACAGTCATCCGGGATTCGGACAGCGGAGCCGGCCGACATTATAGGGGAACGCTCCGCATCGCTGCGGTGCAGACAGTGGTCCGCGCCAGATACCGGTCAGGGGTCGGCGGCGCGCCCGACCCCCTGGCAGCCAGCGACTCTCAGACGAAGCTCGCGGCCGCGGCTTCGCCGTTTACCTCCGGCTCGTCCGCCGTCACCAACTCCCAGGCATCATCCACGCGCAGGAGCGCCCGGGCGAGCTTGTTATTGAGTGCGTGGCCCGACATGTAGCCTTCAAATGCGCCGATCACGGGTCTGCCAAGCAGGTAGAGGTCGCCGATCGCGTCGAGCAGCTTGTGCTTGACGAATTCGTCCTCGTAGCGCAGGCCGCCCGAGTTCATGACGCCCTGGCCATCGATGCCGACCGCGTTCTCGAGGCTCGAACCGAGGCACCGGTTGATCGCATGGGCCTGCGCCAGTTCCTCGACTTCGCCAAACGATCGCGCACGGCTGACGTCATCGATATACGAGTTGTGCGCGAAGTCGAGCTCCGCGTACTTCGGATAGCGCCGGTAGACGGGATGTTCCTTGACGAAGGTATATGCCGCCTTGAACCCGCCGCAAGGTGAGAGGGACGCCCAGGCCTCCCCTTGTGACACCCTGATCCTGCGCGTGATCCGCAACAGTTTCTTGGCCGCAGGCAACTCCTGGATGCCAACGCTTCGAATCAGGTTCACGAACGGCGCAGCGCTTCCATCCATGATCGGCACTTCCTCTCCGGAAAGTTCGACCAGGAGATTGTCGATTCCGAGGCCCCACAGGCCCGACATCAGGTGCTCGACCGTGGCGACCTGCACACCATCCTGGATGATGCTGGTCGACAACGTGGTGTCCGAGACGTTCTGTACCAGAGCTCGGACGGGTCGGGAATTCTTGATATCGGTGCGAATGAACCGGACCCCGGTATCGGCATCGGCAGGGCGAAGCGTCATGCGCACGTTTCTCCCCGAATGCACGCCAACACCAATGGCGTATACGGGGGCACGAATGGTTTTTTGACTTAGCATTATTCGTTCTGATCCAGTCGGCATGCATGGCTTGGGCCGAATGGGCGCATCATAAACACATGTGTCATCAAAATGAAGGAAAAATGGAGAAAAATGAGGAAAACGATGGGGAGTTCTCCGGTCTCCGTTGAACCGGTCGGCACCACCTTGGTGCGACGCTTCCGCAATCGCCCTCGGTGCCCGGGATACGTTCTCCGCGATGTTTGAGAAGTTGAGGCACCTCCTGGGACAGCAATCGGACGCATCGGCCGTCCCCGACGAGGCGGTTTCCGTGGCCCAGGCCGCCGCCATGCTGCTCCTGGAAGTGGCATGGGCGGACCACGAAATAGAAGACTCCGAACTGGAAGCCATGCGCCGGACGCTCAAGTCGCTCTATCGTATGGAAGATACGGCGATAGAAGCGCTGATCCGTCGCGCCAGGGCCGACCACGACGTGAGTACCGGCCTCTTTCCGTTCACCCGAACCCTGAACGATGCGCTTACGCCGGATGAAAAAACCGCCTTGCTGACAGAGCTATGGCGACTCACCCGCTTTGGCGGAGAGCGGCACCACTACGAAGAGCACGCCATCCGGAGGATCGCCGATCTTCTCTATCTCAGTCACGAGGACTTCATCGCGGCCAAGCTGGCCGCCAGAAAGCCGCCCTAGCGCCGCCCCTTCCGATCGTGACGACGGTTCAGGACCGCTGCCGATCCGACGGCTCGACGGCCTCCAGCGTCGCGACGAGATCCCGGAACTTCTCGCGGTTTGACTCGTTCAATCCCATCAGCGCCCGGTGCGCCTCCAGAACGCGCCCGCGCAGATCCTCGATCGAGGACTCCCCCTGCGGCAACTCCGCGATCTGCGCCTCCTCCTCCAGGGGCTTCTCGATGATGTGGAACACGTCATCGAAACCTACTGTTCGCAGTATCCGGGTGATGTCCGGGTCCGTCGACACGAGGGTCGGCACAAAGCCATAGAGGTCGGAAGCCTTGATGGACAGTTTGGCAAGAATACCGAGGGACGTGCTGTCGATGCCCTCGGTGGCCGTCAGGTCCACGAGTACGGACTTGAAGTCCTCGTCGCGGAACATCTCGGCCAGAAAGTCATCCACCGCCGCGCACAGGTTCACGCGTACGTCGCCGACGAACTTGATCAGGTACATGCCGTCGTGGTCCGCGACGAGAATACGCCCGGGTGTCCCGGCGCGCGCCGGCGGGTGCTCCGACAATTCCCACGCTGTCTGCCGATTGCTCATCGTCGGCTAATCCAGGTATTCAACAAGCATCCTGGTGGAAACATGCGGGCTAACCCTCACACCCGACCATCAGGCAGGTCACGTCGTCCGGCCCGACGACCGTCGTATCGATACCGACGGCGGTCCAGAACCGGTCCATATCCGCTTCGCACTCCACCGCGCTGCGCCGAAGACGGGATTCCTTGTTCGCGAATCCTGCCTCCGGCATGACCTCAAGTACGCCATCGGACAACAGGACCAGGTTGTCTCCCCGCTCAAGGTCCGCCGCCGCCGACTGGTACTCGACCTGGTCGAACAGGCCAACCGGTTTTCCCGCCAGTTCGAGCAGCCGCGTTTCGCCGTTCCGCACATGGATGCCGTGGAGCAGGTGCCCACCGTTGGCGTAACACAGTTCGTTGGTCCTCAGGTTCACTACACCGATGAACATGGCGACATGCTTGTCGATGCGATTGTCGAGAATCTCGCGATTCAGCGCCACGAGAATCTCGCCCGGCGCCCGCAGCATGCTGGGCCGGTACTCGCGCCTCAGGCGGCGCGAAAAGTTCTTCAGGATCACTGTCACGAAAGCGGACGATGCGCCATGGCCGGACACGTCGGCGATGTAAAAGACGAAATGGTCATCGGTGATGCGGAAGTAGTCGACGAAATCACCGGACAACAGCAGGGACGGCTGGATGCGGTGACGCAACCGGTAATGGTCTATGGCGACAGGATTCGGCGGCAGCATCCCCATCTGAATGTAGCGCCCCGCCCGCTGGTCCTGCTCCAGGTCGCTTACCTGCTGGAACAGCGAAGGATCGTTGGTGCGGCGAACCCGTGATCGGTGGATATTCCGCTCGACGACCGCAGCAATCGTCTCCGCCCGGGCGGGCCAGGGCAGCACATCCGTGAATCCCAGGGCCATTGCCAGCGTGAGGTCTTCGGCAGACGGCGCCGACAGTGCAACGAGAACCGCCGGAACCCGTTCCATCTTCCGCGCCAGCGGCCGCGCCACCGCCACCAGGGACGCCGCATCGCGAAATCCCAGGACGAACATGTCAGCGGCGTCCAGCACAGCCGGCTGATCCGCACGACCGCGGGTCGAGTCGTAGCCGAGTTCAGTGAGGCGCTGGACTAACGATGCGGCAACCGCGTCACCGTCATCCATCACCACGATGGACATTGGATTTCCGCACGTGGTGGCGATAGGGCGCGCACACTACTCCTTTCGATCGCCTACGACAAGACGGCCCGATCAATCGTTCAGCCCGGATTCATGACGGCGCGGACGGCGTCGACTCGGCCATTCAATCGCGCCGCGCCCCGACGATTCCCAGCGCGGCCAGGCGTCCGATCAGGTCGGCGCCGAACTCGAGGATCCGCTCCGGGTCACGCTCGAGCTCGCCAGCAACCTGGTGCAACGCATCCCGCGCCGATGAGGCCTCCCCAAGAAGCTGCAGAAGGCGCACCGTCGCCTCGTTGGACGACATGGACTGCACCCGTTCCGCCCCGTCCCGGTAACGGATCAGCCACGTGGCTTCTTCCGGCGGCACGGCGGGCTGGCAGTCCGGCCCTATCCGATGCACCGGGAAGCGATATCGCAGCGGCCAGGCTAGCGGCGAAAGCGCGAGAGGCTGATCGAGGGTCGGGCCAATCGCGCACGCTCCGAGCGGCTCGGCGTCCGACAGGTCGAGCGCCAGCCTCACCCACTCGAAGTGACACAGCTCCAGCAGGAACGGGGGATCCTCGGCACAGTCGCGCTCCGTCTCGAGGTAGGCGAGGAACTCCTCGGGAATCTGCCGGAAATACGGAGAATCCGAGACATGCCGGTGAACGAAGTCGCGCACCATTGCATCCCAATGAGCGTCGCTCAGGATGTCCCGCGCCGTCCGAAACGTGCTCCCAAGGAAGTTATCGATGTTCTGGTAGACAAGGCCGACATAGACATCCATGCGCCGGGACGGGATGCCCACGGGTGGCGGGTTGCGATCGGGATGGCGAATGTGCGCCGCGAAGTCGTACTGCAGGGCGCGGAACTTCGGCAGATTGCTGCCGCGCACGGCCTCAGCTTCTCGCTTGCCTCGAATCGGACCGGGAAAGTGCGCTCTCCTGGATCGATCGAATGCGGTCAACCTCCGAAAGGAGCGCGGGGACGGGCGGGAAATTGAAATCCCGCTCAAGCAGTGTCGGGATCACACCGAAGTTCTCGTACGCGCGGTCGAGCAGCCCCCAGACGGGTTCGATCACGTCCGCCCCATGGGTGTCGATGCGCAGATCCGCCGCTCTCACGCTGTGGCCCGCGATATGAATGTACACCGCGCGCTCGCCGGGCAATCCGTCCAGGAATGCCCGCGGATCGTAGCCGAAGTTGACGCTGTTGACGTACACGTTGTTGACGTCCAGCAGGAGATCGCAGTCGGCTCGCTCGATCACCGCCCTGATGAAATCCAATTCGTCCATTTCCCGGCCTGGCGCCGCGTAGTAAGAGATGTGCTCGACGGCGATGCGCCGTTCCAGGGCATCCTGCACCTGCCGGATACGGCCGGCGACGTACTCCACGGCTTCGCCGGTGAAAGGTATCGGCATGAGGTCGTAGAGATGGCCGTGGTCGCTGCAGTAGCTCAGGTGCTCCGTGTAGCAGCGCACGTCGAATTCATCGAGAAACACCCGGATGTTGCGGAGCAGGTCGACATCGAGCGGCGCGGGTGAACCGAGGGACAGGGAGAGTCCGTGACAGACGAAAGGGAACCGCTCGGCGTACTGGCGGAACTGCCGGCCGAATCGGCCACCGACGCCGATCCAGTTTTCCGGCGCGACCTCCATGAAGTCCACGGCGGAATCCACTTCCGCCGCGTGGTCGGCCAACTGGGTAAACATACCCCGCCGCAAGCCGAGCCCAACGCCCTGCACGGGATATTCCATGATTGAAGGAGTGTGCCGGGCGCTTAGGCAGCGCCCGGCACAGAACAAGTAGCTAGCTTAGCCGTCGGCTGCAGCTTCTTCGGCGCCGCCGTCGTCGCCGTCGTCGCCGTCGTCGCCGTCGTCGCCGCCGTCGCCTTCGTCGTCGCCTTCGTCGTCACCTTCGCCGTCGCCTTCGCCGCCGTCGCCTTCGCCTTCGCCGCCGTCGTCTCCGCCTTCGTCGCCGCACTTGCCTTCACCGCACTCACCTTCGGCTTCATCGCTTCCGGCGAGGAGTTCGTAGCCAGCACCGGCCGTTTCGAGGGCGAATGGATCCTCTTCCGTGTCAGCAAACGCGGCACCCGCCAGACCTGCGGTCATGACCGCACCGACTGCAACAGTAATCGGCTTAACCTTGTAGTTCATCGATTTCGTTCCTTCCAATATTGTGTTCCGATCACGCATCGTAAAGGGTACGCAACCGCCACTCGAACGCGGATCAACCGTGCGTTCGAGCCGATTCTATTCACATGTTACGGAAAGCGGTCAAGAGGATTTGCACAGTTTTTTCACAGTCGGCGGCAAATGCCATGGCGATTCTTATGGGCCGCTACCGCAATCGGGCCTCGGCCTCCAGCGGTTCCAACGCCCGGGCGAGCCGTTCCGGAGACACCCTTAGCTTCGTCCCGATCCGTTGACTGAAGAGCGCAACCCGGTATTCCTCGACGAGATTCTCGAGTTGAACGACTCCCGGGTTTCCTGGCAACGCATCCGCAACGCTCGCCACGCGTGATTCCCAGCGCGTTGCCGCGGCCAGGTTCTCCCGATCCTTGAGCACGCGGCCGGGAAGATTGTCCGCCCTGTGCTCCAACGCGAGAAGGTATCGCGACAGGTCCGCCAGTCCTTCCAGCGGGATTCGATTCGGAAAATCCGGGGGCACGAGACGCTCGAGATGCGCCGTCATGTCTTCACGGCTCGGGGCGAATGCGGGCGAATCAAGCGCTCCGATCCGGTTTGCCGCCGCAAAACGCCGCTCCAGCACATCGCGGCCACCTTCCAGCACGGAGGCGAAAACGGCGGTCAGGCGGGATCGATGCGCATCGATCACGGAATCGAACGCGGACGCGGTCCGCGGCAGAGACTGATTCTCCTGTCCCGGCCTGACAAAAAAGCACGCCCAGGCCGATGCCAGGAGCAGCTCGTCCGCCAACATGTCCTTCGTACCGAGAATGGCGTAGTGGAGCGCCATGGTCTTCTCGGCATTGACCTGCCGACGCAGGTAACGGCTGGTCCTGGGGTCCGCCAGCAGCGCCAGGCGGCTGTATCCCCGCCTGTTGGTCGCCGCCTGGCTCGACCGATGCGAGAGCATGATGAGGTCAACCCGGTCCCCGTCGTCCCGTAGCGCGGGATACACCACGGCCTGCGTGTCGCCGTCTTCGACCACCCGGCTTGCCGGCACGCCGGCGGACGGGAACCCGCGCAATCCCCGGGACTCGAAGCGCGTCGTGACTTCTGCGGCCGCGCGCCGCTCGACCCTGGGCAACAGCCGATCCTTGAGTGCGCCTACATCGCGGTCCTGGTCCACCGTGCGTCCCGCGCCGTCCAGTACCTGCACGTTCATGCGCAGGAACGGGCTAATCCGGTCGTCCCGAAAATCCGCGGGCGCGAAACGAAGCCCGAACTCCGCCTCGATGGACTGCGCCAGCGCCACGCGCAGAGCCCCCCGGCGATATCGCTCCGGGCGCAACAGGTGTGCGGAGATCCCGCGCGCCTTGTCGCCGAGCGGCAGCAGCCGGCGCCGCGCCGATTTTGGCAGGGCCCGGAGGAGTGCTTCGCACTTCTGCTCGAAAAAGCCCGGCACCAGCCAGTCGAGTTCGTCCCGGCCCAGGTGTGGCAGCGCGCCAAGGCCGACCTGTAGCGAGACACCATCGTCGATGTCGCCGGGGGCGAAACGATATTTCAGGTCGAGCGCGAGACCATCGACGGCGAGCGACGGCGGGAAATCGGCATCGGAGACGCCAAAGTCGGTTCGCGCCAGCAAGTCTGACTCGGTCATTTCCAGGCGGGCTGCCGTATTCGCATCGGCCCGCCCGAGCCACGCGGCAAGCGTCCTCGTGCTCAGCACGTCTCCCGGCAGACGCTCGAGGTAGAAGGCCGCCAGCGCGCGATCTGTCGCCAGCAGGTCGGCGCGGCGGGACTTCGCCTGCAACCCGGCGATCTCGCGTGCCATGGCGCGGTTGTGATCGAGGAACGGCGCCGACACCGCGCTATCGGATCGCAGCAGGCCATCGCGGACGAATATCTCGCGGCTTGCCTCGGGATCGATCCTGGCGTAGCCGACCGTGCGCCGCTCCACCACAGGCAGGCCGTAGACCGTGACGCGTTCGAACGCGACCGCCTCACCCCTGGCGTCGTCCCAATGCGGCTCGGACCAGGCGCGGTTCAGGACGTTGCCGGCGGCTTTTTCGATCCAGGCGGGCTCAACCGCCGCCACGCACCGGGCATAGGTCCGCTGCGTCTCGGCGATCTCTCCGGCAACGATCCAACGGGGCTGGCTGCGCGCCATCGCGGATCCCGGGAATATCCGGAATGTCAGGCTCCGCGCGCCCCGATACGTTCCCTTGTCGTCATCACGCATCCCAATGAAACTCAGAGACCCCGCAAGGAGTGCCCGATGCACGCTCGCGTAGTCGGCCTCGCCCGCGCTGACCCGCATTCTCTGGCGCTTCGCGGCGAGCAGCAGTTGACGATGCAGCGCACGCCATTCGCCCACCCGGGACGGCGAGAGGAAACTCCTCTCGAGCATGCGGCGGAACGCGCTCCTCGTCATGTCCCGGCGCGCCGTTTCCAGGGCATTCCAGAGATTCACGAAGGTCAGGAAGTCCGACTTCGGATGCGCGTATTCCCGGTGTTTCCGGTCTGCCGCCTCCCGTCTGTCCGGCGGCGACTCCCGCGGATCCTGGATGGACAAAGCCGAAACGATGATGAGCATCTCTGCGACGCATCCCTGCCGATGGGCCGCCACCAGCATGCGCGCCAGTCGCGGGTCTACCGGCAGGCGCGCCATGGTGCGGCCGACCCGGGTCAATCGGTCGTCTTCGAGCGCGCCCAGTTCAACGAGCGTGCGCTCCGCGTCCTTTACCACGCGCGGGTCCGGCGGGTCGATGAACGGAAAGGTCTCCGTCCTGCCGAGACGAAAGGCACGCATCTGCAGCACGACGGAGGCGAGGTTGGTGCGTTTCAGCTCCGGGTCCGTGTACTGCGGGCGACCTTCAAAGTCCTCCGCAGAAAAGAGCCGATAGCAGGTACCGGGGGCTATTCGCCCGCAACGCCCCTTGCGCTGTTCGGCGCTCGCCTGGGATATCGGCTCGATGGGCAGCCGCTGTATCTTCGAGCGGTAGCTGTAGCGACTGATCCGCGCATTCCCCGCATCGATGACATAACCGATATTGGGGACGGTGAGGCTGGTCTCCGCCACGTTCGTCGCGAGCACCACGCGCCGGCGAGGGCCCGATACGAATACGCGGCGCTGTTCCCGCGACGGCAGCCGCGCATAGAGCGGCAATATGTCGTAGCGATCCCCGTACTCCCGCTTCAGCCAACGCGACGTATCGAAGATCTCGCGCTCCCCGGACAGGAACACCAGCACATCCCGCGGTCCTGAACCACCGGATCGCGCGATTTCCTCCAGGCAACCCTGCAACCCCTGCTCGAAGCCGTCCTCCTGTTCGCGATAGACGACATCCACCGGGAAGCCTCGCCCGCCCACGGCGACGACCGGCGCACCGTCGAAGTGGGCCCGGAACGCCTCGACGTCGATCGTCGCCGAAGTGATGATCAGCCTGAGATCGGGACGCCGACGCAACAGCGTCCTGGCATAGCCGATCAGGAAGTCCACGTTGAGGCTGCGCTCGTGGGCTTCGTCAATGATGAGTACTTCGTAGTTCAGGAGATTGCGGTCCGTTCGAATCTCGGCCAGGAGGAGCCCGTCGGTCATCACCTTGACCAGCGTGTCGTCGCCGTACCGCTCCGAGAACCGCACGGCGAATCCGACCACGCCGCCGAAGGGTGTTCCCAGTTCGCTGGCAATGCGTTCCGCAACCGCGCGCGCGGGCAGCCGGCGCGGCTGCGTGTGGCCGATCATGCCCCGCCTGCCCAAGCCGGCGGCAAGGCATGCCTTCGGCAGCTGCGTGGTCTTGCCCGAGCCGGTTTCCCCCGCCACGATGACGACCTGGTGGGTACTCAACAGGGCCACGATCTCGTCTATGTGTTTCGCGATGGGCAGTTCGCGGGGAAAGTCGATTTCGGGGACCGAAGCGTCGCGCCGGGCGTACGCAGCCTTCGAGGCCTCGAGGCGCGCACGCTGGCGGGCCGGGAGCCTGCGGTTGCCTTTCCCGGTCCGCCCCAGGGCGTGCGCATCCCTGATCAGGATTTTATCGAAATCGAATGGCTTCATCCGATCGCGTGCTTCGCGCTACTTTGACAGGTAGGCCATGCCCTCTTCGAGACCGCGGATGGTGAGCGGATACATCTGGCCATTCATCAGATCGCGGGTCATGCCGACGGAAGTCGAGTACTCCCAGGTTTCCTGGGGTGTCGGATTGATCCAGACCATCCTGTCGTAGTTGTCCTGGAACCGCTCCATCCATGCCACGCCCGGTTCCTCGTTCCAGTGCTCGACGCTACCGCCCGCGTGGGTGATTTCGTAGGGGGCCATGGTGGCGTCGCCGACGAATACCACCTTGTAGTCGCGGTGGTACTTGTTGAAGATCTCCCACGTCGGAATGCGCTCGCTCATGCGGCGAAGATTGTCCTTCCACACGGACTCGTAGATGAAGTTGTGGAAGTAGTAGCTCTCCATGTGCTTCAACTCGGTGCGCGTCGCGGAGAAGAGTTCCTCGCAGACCCTGACGTGCGCATCCATCGAGCCGCCGATATCGAGCAGCAACAGCACCTTGACCGTGTTCTTCCGCTCGGGCCGCATGCGGATGTCGAGCATGCCGCCGTTGTGGGCGGTGGACCGGATCGTGTTGTCCATGTCCAGCTCCTCGTCCTTGCCCGTCCGCGCGAACTTGCGCAGGCGCCGCAGCGCCATCTTGATGTTCCGCGTGCCGATCTCCACCGAATCGTCGAGGTTCCTGTACTGGCGCTGGTCCCAGACTTTCCTGGCCCGCTTCTTCCTGCGCCTGCCCATGCCGCCGGGGCCATTCCCGGGACGGTCGTTCTCCTCGTCTCCGTCGCCCTCCTCGCCGTCTCTTTCACCCTGCCCGCCCTGCCCGGCCTGCTGCTTCTCAAGCTCCTCCCGGGCTTTGCGGAACGCCTCTATCAGCTTTTCCAGACCGCCGAGAGAATTGATCTTCTCCAGTTCCTCCGGCGTGAGCGCCTTTTCGAATTCGCGGCGAAGCCACTCGTCGGGGATGAGCGACGCCAGCAGGCCCGAAAGGTCGTCCAGGCCCTTGAAGTACGTGCCGAACGCGCGGTCGAACTTGTCGTATTGGGTCTCGTCCTTGACCAGACAGGCGCGGCTCACCAGATAGAAGTCGTCTATGTCGGCGTACACCAGGCGATGGCGCAGCGCCCGGATCAGGTCGAGCAGTTCGCGGATGGTGACCGGAACCTCGTACTTGCGCAGCGTCAGGAAGAAATTGATGAGCACTGGCGGACTTCTCTCTCGGTCAGTGTCTGGTCAGCCTTCCGTCCGTGCGGTCAGCCGCGGCTGTCGCGCCGGTTCATGAACGCCAACCGCTCCAGCAGGTGCACGTCCTGTTCGTTCTTTACCAGCGCGCCATAGAGCGGCGGGATCGCCTTGCTCGGATCCCGGTTGGTCAGGATCTCGTCGGGGATATCGTCCGCCATGAGCAGTTTGAGCCAGTCGATCAGCTCCGACGTGGACGGCTTTTTCTTCAACCCCGGCACCTTCCGCACGTCGAAGAAGATGTCCATCGCCTCCTTGACCAAATCCTGCTTGATCGAGGGAAAGTGCACCCCGATGATCTCCTGCATCGTCTCGCGATCAGGAAAGTCGATGTAGTGGAAGAAGCAGCGGCGCAGGAAGGCGTCCGGCAGTTCCTTCTCGTTGTTCGACGTGATCATGACGATGGGCCGGTGCCTGGCCTTCACCGTCAGGCCGAGTTCGTAGACGAAGAACTCCATGCGGTCGAGTTCCTGCAGCAGGTCGTTCGGAAACTCGATGTC
>JAPOYI010000132.1 GCA_026706665.1 Gammaproteobacteria bacterium
CGGCCTGAAACGTGAACCACCCGCGAGCACTCACCCATTAGGAGTTCCATGCAAGGGTGCGCCGTAGAACGGCACGTCGGTGCCGATCAAGGCGCAGTATCCGGGACGGGCGGGATGGGTGAGACCGGGACGGGCGGGATGGGCGAAAAAGAGCGTTTGGGCGGGGGTGAAAGACGGCATGCCCGAAGGGCTGACGGATTGCATGGCTGGTGTTTCGTCGAACCCAACTGCGTAGCGCTAGCCAGAGAAAAAGTGATAGAGCGTATACGCGAACACCGCGAACACGCCGAGCGGCGCGGCGACCTCGATCAGCACCTGCCAGAGCAGTTCGACCGGCCCGCCTCCGGGCAGCCGGAGCTGGGCATCCACGACCGTTTTCGGCAGTACCCAGGCGGCGAAGACCGCGATCAGGAGACCGCCCAGCGGCAGCATGACCTTCTGGGTCACGAAGTCGAAGAAGTCGAAGAACGTCATCTCGCCGACGACATGGACATCGGCCCAGGCGTTGAACGAGAACACCGTGCCGAGGCCCAGGATCCAGCAGACCAGGCCGAGCACGAGCGCGACGTGCCAGCGCCTTGCGTTGAACTCCTCGACGGCGAACGCCATGGCGGGTTCGATGATGGAGATCGCCGAAGTGATGGCCGCGAAGGTGACCAGAATGAAGAACAGGGTGCCGAACAGCACGCCCAGCCCCATGTTGCCGAAGGCGATCGGAACGGTCACGAACAGCAGCCCGGGTCCCTGGCCGGGTTCAAGGCCGTTCGCGAAGACGATGGCGAAGATGGCGAGGCCCGCGGCAATCGCGACCAGTGTATCGAGCAGGCCAATCACCACCACCGCCGAGGGAATGGATGCCTTGTTCGGCATGTAGGAACCGTACGCCATGATGGCGCCCATCCCCACGCTCAGGGTGAAGAACGCATGTCCGAGGGCTTCAAGCACGCCATCGGCGGTGAGCTTTTCCCAGTTCCAGCTGAACATGAAGTTGAACCCGGCGGCGAAATCGCCCTCGGTGGCGCCGTACACCAGCAGGACCCCGAGCAGCACGAACAGGAGGGGCATGAACCAGCGGATCGCGCGCTCGAGGCCGGCGACGACCCCCGCGCCGACGATAAAGACGGTGATGACCATGAACAGGGTATGGAAACCGACCAGGAGTCCGGGGTTGGCGAGAAACGCGTCGAACGCCGCGCCGGCGGCCGCGGCTTCTGTTCCGACGAACGTGCCACTCGCCAGCAGATAGATGTAATACAGCGCCCACCCCGCTACCACGGAGTAGTACGACAGGATGAGGAATCCTCCCAGCGCCCCCATCCAGCCGATCACCGACCAGCCTCGCCAGGCATCGCTCTGCTGCGCCAGCGAGCGCATGGTGTTGATCGGACTCTGGCGGCCCTGGCGGCCCAGCATGACCTCGGCCATCATGACCGGTATGCCGACCGCCGCGATGCACAGCAGGTAGAGGACCACGAACGCGCCGCCGCCGTTCTCGCCGGTGATGTAGGGGAACCGCCAGATATTGCCGAGTCCGACCGCCGAACCCACGGCGGCCAGGATGAACAGGGTGCGGCTGGACCACATCCCATGTCTGGAAACGTCGGATTCCGCCATTGCGCTCGCCCCGGAAAGCAGTTTCGGCATTATGCGCTATGATCGCGGCGTGGCCAAAAACGTGACAAAAACGCCGAACGCGATAGCGCGAAACCGGCGGGCGCGCTTCGACTATCACATCCACGAGACATTCGAGGCGGGCCTGGTTCTTACCGGGTGGGAGGTGAAGAGTCTCCGCTCGGGAGAGGCCCAGATCGCCGACGCGTACGTTCTGATTCGGGACGGCGAGGGCTGGCTGGCAGGCGCGAACATCCGCCCGCTTCCCAGTGCTTCCACGCATGTAGAGGCGAATCCCACGCGGGATCGCAAGCTGTTGCTCCACGCCAGGGAGATATCGCGGATTTCAGTGGCCGTTGCGCAGAAGGGTTTCACCTGCATCGCGACCTCCCTCTACTGGAAGGAGCAGCGCGTCAAATGCCGGATAGCACTCGCCAAGGGCAAGCGACAGCACGACAAGCGCGCCGCCGTCAGGGAGCGGGATTGGAAACGACAGCAGGAGCGCCTTTTCAAACGCAGCGCATAGATCGCGATGGCGTGCGCCGCCCTGGCCCCTCAGCCCGAGAGCAGTTCTGTCAGCGCATCGCGTTGACGTTGCGACAGTCGCCGGAACAGCCTGATCAGGTTGGTTTCCTGATCGGACAGGTCGCGCCGGAATGTCATCTCGATGTGGCGGAAGAACGGCGGTTCGATCTCCGATTCGTCCCTCCCCGGCAACCCGCCGAGGGAACGTTCGAGCCTTGCCACGATCTCCGAGTTCATGCTTCGTCGATACCGGTGCGCGGTTTCCGCGATTCGCGCGTGGAGGCTGATCGGAAGCCTGACCACGAACCTGAATGTGCGGTCGCCTGGACTTTGTCGTCGAGCCATCTCGTGTATCCAAAACGTCAGCTTATAGTATGTCCGAAAAAACGGGCTTTAGTCTTATAGACTCATGGAGATTTCCGGAGGGGTGAGACACACGGCGGTACATGGCGCCCCCGCCGTCCTGACTGTTGCCAGGCTCGGCGTATGCCTTCGCGACGGCGATGCGACGCGTTGGATTTTTCGCGACATGGGCTTTGCCGCGCGAGGTGGCGAAGTTGTCGCCGTCTGCGGACCAAGCGGCAGCGGCAAGTCGACCCTGCTCAACCTTCTCGGTGGACTCGGGAGCCCGGACGAGGGATCGATCTGCGTCGCTGTCGAAGCGGGCGGAAAACGGGTGGCGTTGCGCGTACACGAACTGTCCGAGGCCGAGCGCGTGCGTTATCGCCGCGAACACGTGGGGTTCATTTTCCAGTTCTTCAATCTCCTGCCGACGTTGACCGTGGAGGAGAACGTGCTGCTGCCGAGGCGGCTCAACGGGCTTGGGGGCGGGTCGGAGCAGGCGCTTCGACGCCTGGAGCCACTCGGCTTGGGCAACCTGGGCGGACGTTTCCCCGACTCGCTTTCGGGCGGCGAGCAGCAACGTGTCGCCATCGCCCGGGCGCTCTCGCACGCGCCGCCGCTGGTGCTCGCGGACGAACCCACGGGAAACCTTGACGCGGCCAACGCGGACCGCGTCGTCGAGTGTCTCTGGGACCAGGTGCGCAACACCGGGGCTGCGCTCGTCATCGCGACGCACAACGAACGCATCGCCGAACAGGCGGACCGCGTCGTGGCGCTTCGTTAGTGCAGGTGTGGCACGTTTCGAGGGAACGGGCTTGCTTCTTTTGATCAAGGGGCAACTGCGCTACCTCGCGCGGACCGCCGGCGCGACCGCCGCATCCGTGGTGGCGACCGCGCTCGGAACGATGTCCGTGGTCGCGGTGCACCTCCTGAGCGAGGACATCAAGGCGGGTCTCGACCACGAGGGAGCACTGCCGATACCGGGCTATACCCACGTCGTCCGAGGGACCGATATCGCGTGGGACGACTATTTCGACGCGCGCGACCGGTGGCGGCAGGGCCAGGTGACGGGCGCGGCGGCGATGACGCCTGTGATCTTGGGACAGGCACGGGTGGGGGATCGTTCCGCGCAGGTCGTTGGTGTCGACCTCGTTGCCGACGGCCGATCCCTTGCGCCGGAAACGACCAACGCCGATTCAGCGGGCGAAGACTGGACCCGGATGTTGGTCGGTGACGGAGTCGTCGTCGGTGACTCTCCTGGATTTGCGGCTGGCGATACCGTGCGGGCGGGAGATCTCGAAGTGAATGTTGTCGCGGTTGCGGCAAACGGGCCGGACGTCGTATTTGCCGACATCCCCACTGCGCTCGGGATTCTCGGGCGAACCGGCCCCAGCGCCATCCTGGTCCGCGCCCGCGGCGGCGAACCCGCCATCGAACGCTGGTTTCCCGGAAGCACAGCGGCATTCGACATGGGGGTTGCCATCGAACTCGGTGAAGGCCTGACCGCGCAACCCCTCGACGAAGCGGAGCCCACCCGCCGGTTTGCCCTGGCCATCCTGTTCAACTTGGGCGCGCTCGGCGTACTGGCGCTGTTCGTGGCTGCCTTCCTGGTCTACCAGGCGAGCTACTCCAACATCGCGCGACGTGAGCGCGAACGGGAGCGGTTGACCGCGATGGGCGTCGATTCGGGAACCATGCGTTCGCTGTTCGTTACGGAGGGTGCGCTGATCGGGCTGGCGGGCGCATTGATCGGAACGCTCCTCGGTTTGGCGCTGGCGTCGTTTCTTTCGTCGACGGCGTCCTTTGCCCCGAGCGCTGTCGCGGTGACCAAGGGAATACTCGGCGGTGTCGGCGCGGGCTTCATGGGCGCCTTCGCGGCTATGCGGCGGGCGACAGAGCGCAGGCGGGCGGCCGGCCCGCGATGGATAGCCGCCGGTTTCGTGGTGGCGCTGGTTGCGGTTGTGGCGGTTTCGGATGCCCTCGCCGCCGCGTTTGGCCTCATCCTTGCCTTGTGCGTGGCGCAGTTCGCCCTGTTGATGCCCGGCATCGCCGCCGCGCTGCAACGCGCATTCGAGTCGCACATGGATAGGGTCAACCTGCTCGCGCGGGCGAACCTCAGGAGGTTGGGGACGCTGTTGGGCGAGGTCGATATGGCCGCAAGCGCCCTGTCCATTGCCCTCGCCGCGGCCATAGGAATGGGTGTGCAGATCGAGAACTTCCGCGAGGACTTCTACCGGATGCTCGACCAGCGGCTCTGGCGCGCCCTCTATATCGAGAGCGAAGATCCTGTCGATGCCCAGTGGCTCGCGAGTCTGCCCGGGGTGAAGGACGTGCGTTCCTACGGCGGGGCGGAAGCGTTGCTGAATGGCCGCCCCGTGACCGTTACCCTGGGCGTCGGCGATGCGCTGGAGAGCCGGCGGTACGGCTATGGCGCGGCGCTGGAAGGCGACATTCTGCTGAGCGAATCGGGTGCGCTTGCCCACGGTCTGGCCGCCGGCGACAGCATCGAGATCGAAGGTCCGCGCGGCGTGCGCCAGGTCAGGGTCGCCCACGTCTTTACCGACTACGGAGCGCCGGCGCCGCGGGTGATCGGGACGTTCGCCGTCCTCGCGTCCGCATTCGACGGGATCGCATTCGACCGAACATCCGTCCTGGTGGGCGATACGGATACCGGCGCCCTGAAACGGGCGATCGGGGAACGCTATCCGGGCGCACACGTACGTGACCAGTCGGAACTGCGCGCATTGGCTGAGGAGGCGTTCGACCGCACGTTCGAGGTGGCGGGACACCTGACGTTCATCGCGCTTCTCGTTGCGGTCGCGGGCCTGTACAACGCCCTGTCGGCGATCGCGCTACGCGCGCGCGACGTGCATGGGCTGCTGTACGCTTCGGGGGTCTCCAGGCTGTCGATCGCGGGCCTCGCCATGCAACAGAATCTCTTGCTCGGCGTGGTGGCTGCTGTCGCCGCAGTGCCACTCGGCCTCGCGATTGCCTATGTGCTGTGCACCGAGGTCAACCCGCGCGCCTTCGGCTGGTCGATACCGTTCGGCATCGATGTGGCGGCATTGCTGACGCCAACGCTGCTTGGCGTAGCCGCCGCGGCGCTTGCCGGCGTGGTCCCGGTGTGGCGCGGCGTGAGGACGCTGGATGGCGCTCCGCAGCATGCGCTGTTGTAGGAGCCTCCGGGGAGCTTCCCCGACTGCTGATGCGTAAGGAAATGCCGCCGTTCCCCCCGTCGTCGGAGGCGTGCCTCCATCGAAGGAACTCCGTGTCGTCCGGCGCGGCGACCTTCTTGTTTGCCGGCGGGATGTCGGTGGCCACTGTCCTTTCCGGCTGCGACGGGCGGAACGAGCTGGCGTATCCGGGAGCACTCAGGGTCGCAACGCTCCTCGGCGAACCGTCGGGGGCAGGATTCCTGACTGCCGACGCCGTGCGGCCTTTCGTGTTTCCCGGAGACCACGGCGCACATCCCGGGTTCCGGCAGGAGTGGTGGTATCTCACCGCCGCCCTCGAAGACCCGGCTACCGGCGACGAGTACGGCGTGCAGTTCACGCTCTTCCGGCGTGCTTTGGCGGCGCAATCCGGGGACGGTCCCTGGCGTTCGGCGCAGGCCTTCCTCGGACATTTCGCGTTGACGGATGTAGAGCGCGATCGTCATGTCGAGGCGGAGCGGTTCGCGCGCGGCCATCCGCGGCTCGCGGGTGTCCGTGCCGCCCCGTTCGCAGCATGGATCGAGGGCTGGCGCCTCGAGTCGATGGGCCCGTCGACGTGGCCCGTGCAGCTTCAGGCGGATACGGATTCGTTCGGCGTCGATCTCGTGCTACATGAAACGCGGCCTCCGGTTCTCCAGGGCGACCGGGGACTGTCGAGGAAGGGTCCGGTCGCAGGGTCCTACTACTATTCGATACCGCGGCTCGCCATCAAAGGCACGATTCGGGCCGGAGACCGGGAAGTGGACGTTGCGGGCCTCGGCTGGTTTGATCGGGAGTGGAGCACCAGCGGCCTTGGCGCCGAGCAGATCGGCTGGGACTGGTTCGCGCTACAGTTCGACGACGGCCGCAGTCTGATGGCCTACCAGATCCGGCGCCGCGACGGCGAACGCGGCGCTTACGACCAGGGTGTGCTCGTGTCGGCGGACGGGAATGTGCGTAGGCTGGGCGTTGCCGATTTTTCGCTTTCTCCCGAGCGAACCTGGCGCGACGATGCGGGGACACGGTGGCCGATTACCTGGCGGATCGCGGTGGGCGGCGAGGAATTCATCGTCGAGGCCGCGATCGAGGATCAGGTCATGGATACATCGATTCGGTACTGGGAGGGGCTGGTCCGCGTTTCGGATCCCGTTGCTCGGGACTTGGGAAGAGGCTACATGGAAATGACGGGGTACTGATGCCGGACGTGAATGAGCTCACTTGGGAACGCGTGTCTTCCGAGGCAGGCCCGGACCTGGGCCTGCTGCGCGTGCGGTACGACTGGATGCGCCACCCCAGCGGAAGCCGCACCCTGAAGCGTCTCGTGCTGGAGTCGGTCGACTGGGTGAACTGCGTGGCGCTGACGTGTTCCGGGCTCTCTGTGATGGTCGAGCAGTTCCGTTTCGGCATCGGTGCATGCACGCTGGAAACACCCGGCGGCATGGTCGACGCGGGCGAAACCCCGCTTGAAGCGGCGCAGCGTGAATTGCTGGAGGAAACGGGATACGGCGGCGGTTCCTGGCAATCGCTGGGCGCGGTGGAACCGAATCCCGCCATTCACGGCCACCTTTGCCACCACTTTCTCGCCACCGGCGTCGCGCGCGTGTCGGCGCCCGAACCGGGTGCGGGCGAGGCCATTGCAGTGCGATTGATGAGGCCCGACGAGGTCAGGGAGGCAGTGGCGGAGGGACGCCTGCGGCATGTGCTGGCCGTGTCCGCGCTGAGCCGCGTGTACGATCTGTTCGACCGGCCCAAGGCTGGAAAAGCGGGGCGCTGACCGGTATTTTGCTCATTCGTGTTGCGTCCGGTTAATGCCATGAAATCCGCCACGGCTTCGCCTGTGCCGTCCTTCACCCCCGCCCAAGCGCTCTTTTGCGCCCATCCCGCCCGTCCCGGTTTCACCCATCCCGCCCGTCCCGGTTGCGCCCATCCCGCCCGTCCCGCACCCTGTCGGTCTCGCCGCTAGCGCGCCGAGCCCGATAGGCTGTTAGCCATGAGCGACAACGCTTCCGACCGAACAGGCGACTTCCTCGGGTCTGGCAAGCCGCTGCGGACCGCCAGGAAGCTCCAATGGGGCAGCCGTGCCGGGATGCTGCGCCAGGTCATGCTCGACCGTTCGCCCGACCTGGTGTTCCTGCTTGGCCCCGATGGCCGATTCGTCTTCCTGAACGATGCCGTGGATCGGATGCTTGGCTACACCAGGGACGGACTGCTCGGCGAGCACTACTCTTGCATCGTGCTCGAAGACGATCTTGAACTGGCGCGCAACCTGTTCGCGCGGCTATCCGGCGGCGTCGAGGAAGCCGAACTCAGGTTGCGCCTGCATCCAAACAGGGCGGGCCCCCGCCCTGCCCAGTCGACCACGGTCTGGACCGAGATCAAGGTGTCGCATCTCGATGGCGCCGACGGCGGGTTCACCGGGACCTGCGCCACGGCGCGGGACATCTCGGAGCGGCGGGAAGCACAGCAGTCACTGGTCTTTCACGCGCACCATGACTGGCTGACGCACCTGCCGAACCGGGTGCTGCTGGATGACCGTCTCGACTTGGCCGTGGCGCAGGCCCAGCGCGGCAATCGGCGCCTGGCGGTGATCTTCCTGGATCTCGACCGATTCAAGCTGGTCAACGACCAGTACGGGCACACGGTGGGCGATCGGCTACTGCAGGCGGTGGCCAAACGCCTGCAGAACTGCCTCGGGCCGGGCGATACGATTTCCCGCTTTGGCGGCGACGAGTTCGCGCTGCTGTTGCCGGACATGGTTTCGAAGCGCGACGCGGTCGCCGCCGTGCGGAGAGTCGTGCGGCGCATCCGCAATCCGTTCATCGTCGGCGGAAACGAACACAACGTGAGCGCCAGCATCGGCGTCGCCATGTATCCCCAGGCGGGGGGTACGGCCCAAGCGCTTTTGCGGAGCGCCGACATCGCCATGTACCACGTCAAGAATCGGGGCGGAAACGGCTACCGTTTCTTCGCCGGGGCGATGAACCGGCGCCTTTCCAGGCGTTCCATCCTGGAACGGGAATTGCGCACGGTCCTGGCCGAGGACGCCCTTTCGGTGTACTACCAGCCCCGGGTGCATCTCGAAACCGGCACCATTGTGGGCGTCGAAGCGTTGGCGCGATGGGATCGCCGGACGACCTCCTCGCCCGGTGGCATCGTCGAGGCGAACGCCTTCCTGCCGATCGCCGAGGAAACCGGGATCATCAGCGGAATAGACGCGTGGGTGCAACGCCGCGCGTTCGAGGACGCGGCGCGCTGGCGCGCGGCGGGATTCAAGCCCTGCGTCTCGGTCAACGCATCTCCGCACCAGATAGAAGGCGGCGATTTCGTGCAACACATCGACGAACTCCTCAAGGTTACCGGATTGCCGCCCTATTCCGTGGCGCTCGAAATCACCGAGGAGACGCTGACCCGCGACATCGAGGCGGCGGTGCCCAAGCTCGACTACCTGCGCCGGCGCGGGGTGCGGATCGTCATCGACGACTTCGGCGCGGGCTACTCGTCCTTGAGTCACCTGCGCCGCTTTCCCATCGATGCGTTGAAACTCGATCACCGATTCGTGAGCGGCATCGAGGCCGGACACGCGAACATCGTCGAGGCTATCGCCGGAATCGCGCGCGGATTGCGCCTGGACCTCATGGCGGAGGGTGTCGAGACCCGGGGTCAACTTTCCTACCTGCGCGAGCAGGGCTGCCTGGAGGCGCAGGGGTTCCTGTTCAGCCGCCCCATACCGGCCGAAGAGATGGCCGATGTCCTGTGTGCCGACCCCTATCGGTGGTTGCACACGATCAGCGACAAGACTTCCGGGCGCTGACCCGCCTCATATTGGCCAGCAGATGGACGACTCCCGGGAACCAGGCTTCACCACCTCCATCGTTCACTCCGACCGGTGGGATCCCATCGAGCATGGCTCCATGCACAAGCCCGTGCATTCCACCGTGGCGTATGGCTACGAAGAAACCAAGGACCTGGTGGGAGTGTTCCAGGGGACGCATGCGGGTTACGCCTACAGCCGGCAGGTCAATCCGACCGTAACGGCCCTGGAGCGAAAGCTCGACCGCATGGAGCGCGGCATCGCCACCGTCTGCTTTGGCACCGGCATGGCCGCGATCGGTTCCATCGTGTTCTCGCTGCTCCGGCGTGGCGATCACATCGTTTCCAGCTGGTTCCTGTTCGGCAACACGAACAGCCTCTTTCGGAGTTTCGAAGCCCAGGGGATCGAGGTCACTTTCGTCGATGCGACGGATGTCGATCTTGTCGCCGAGGCGATTCGTCCCGAGACCAGGCTCGTATTCGTCGAGACGATCGCCAACCCGCGCACGCAGGTCAGCGACATGGAGAGAATCGGCGCCCTCTGCCGCGAACGCGGGCTCATTTACGTGGTCGACAACACCATGACATCGCCGTGGCTGTTTCAGCCCGTCGACGTGGATGCCAGCCTGATCGTCAACAGTCTCACCAAGTACATCGGCGGGCACGGCAACGCCCTTGGCGGCGCCGTGACGGAAACCGGGCTGTTCGACTGGACGGCGTTCGACAACATCTATCCGGAATACAGGACCGGCGATCCCCGCCGCTGGGGCATCCAGCAACTCCGCAAGAAGGGATTGCGCGACTTCGGCGCGGCGCTCGCTCCGGAAGCGGCGCATCACCTGGCGGTGGGTTCGGAGACCCTGGCGCTGAGGATGGAGCGACAGTGCGACAACACGGTGGCGCTCGTGCAATACCTCGAAGCCGACGACCGCGTCTCGAAAGCGTATTACCCGGGGTTGCCGGAGCATCCGCAGCATGCGCTCGCTTCGAGACTGTTTCGTCGGCCGGGGGCGATATTCAGCTTCGAGTTGATCGATGACGTGGACCCCTTTGCGTTCCTCGATCGCATGAATGTCGTCGTGAGATCGACCAACCTGGGAGACAACAGAACGCTTGCCATCCCTGTCGCCCACACGATCTATTTCGAACTGGGCGCCGAACGGCGCGCGAGCATGGGCATCGCGGACTCGCTGATCCGGATCTCGGTCGGCATAGAAGACGTGGGCGACCTCATCGATGACTTCGAGAGGGCGTTGGCGGCGGGATAGGCGGGGACAGCGGCGGGATAGGGCGGGATGGGTGAAATAGAGAGACACAATCATCGCGAATCGAAATGGATGAACCCATGCAACTTGTAATGGAAACCGACCTCGGGCTACCGAACCGCCGCTCCGGCAAG
Source organism: Gammaproteobacteria bacterium (assembly GCA_026706665.1). Lineage (GTDB taxonomy): Bacteria > Pseudomonadota > Gammaproteobacteria > Pseudomonadales > Azotimanducaceae > VXNE01. The sequence continues at coordinate 10,879 of JAPOYI010000132.1, forward strand.
GTCCGGGACATTTACGATGTCACTCTCCCGGGCGGAGACCCGGGCTTGCTGATCGTCGCCACCGACCGCATCAGCGCATTCGATGTCGTCATGGCGAACGGATTGGCCGGAAAGGGCGTGGTGCTGACGCAGATATCGCGTTTCTGGTTTGATCGATTCGGCGACAGCTTCTCGCATCACCTCGTCTCGACCGATCCTGCGGACGTGCCGGGACTCACCGCCGAACAACGCGAATCGCTGCAGGGACGGATCATGCTGTGCCGCGCCTGCGAGGTCATTCCGGTGGAGTGCATCGCCCGTGGGTACATCACCGGAAGCGGATGGGCAGACTACCAGCGAACGGGATCCGTCTGTGGCATAGCGCTGCCCGAAGGGCTGCAGAATTCCTCGCGCCTCGCCGAACCGCTCTTTACGCCCTCGACCAAGGCGGAGGCCGGCCTGCACGACGAGAACATCTCGTTCGAGCAGGGCGCGACCATTGTCGGGGAGGAGACGATGCGGTGGCTCTCCGACGCCACGCTGCACCTGTACTCGGAGGCGAGCGACTACGCGCGGGAACGGGGCATCATCCTGGCGGACACGAAGTTCGAGTTCGGCCGTCTCGACGGGCAGTCCGAACCCATTCTCATCGACGAGATATTCACCCCCGACAGTTCGCGGTTCTGGCCGGCGGATCAATGGGAGCCCGGCCGTGAACAGGAGAGCTTCGACAAGCAGTACGTCCGCAACTACCTGGAGACGGTGGTCGACGCCGGCAAATGGGACAAGACGCCGCCGGGTCCCCCACTGCCCGACGACGTGCTCGAGAACAGCATGGCCCGCTATCTCGAGGCGTACGAAAGACTGACCGGAGCACCGCTCGACCCAACGGCCTGAGCCGGGCCGTCCTGGATCATGGACTGGGACGAGTACAAGAGACGGTGCGACACACCCGGGGTGCTCTCGCGCTGGATGCTGGAACGCACGGCGGAGGTGGTTCCGGTCGCCGCCGAACACCTGCTTGCCGCAACGTCAGGGAAGCCGCTCCCCAAACCCGAGGGCCACAAGGGCGGATCCGAAACCGACATGTTCGAACTGCACCTTGATGATGCGGTCGCCGACGCCGTGCTCGCCGGCGTCGAGCGCGCGCACGCCGCGGGGAATCAGAAGCTCCGCGGATTCGTGGCGGCATGGCGGGAGTACCGGGCGGAAGAGAGTGACTCGAATGTCGCGCCAACGGCTTAGGCGATTGGTCAACCTGAACACCATCTAAACGCCACATCGGGCATAATGGCAATTACGTTCGAGTGACGACGACCTATGGCTATTCCCGCAGACGTAAAGTTCGACTCAAAGGGGCACGACTCTATTCCAGACGGCGCGTTTTGGCGCGCCTTGAATCAGTACGTTGAAGCTGGCGGATGTGCGCCACTTCTGCTTCACGGAGATGCGCTGCTGGTGCTTCGGGATCTTCCAGCGGAATGCATCGATTGCGTTGTCACTTCGCCTCCATATTGGCGTAAACGTGAATACGATAGTGGGGGTCTGGGACTCGAAGTCGAATACCGGCGTTATGTCTCTAGCCTTGTGCTCATTTGCAACGAACTGAGGCGAGTATTGAAGCCGACCGGATCTTTTTGGTTAAACATTGGCGATACTTACGAAAAGAAGGGACTTGCAGGAATACCGTGGCGTGTTGCCTTAACGCTTACTGATGACCAAGGATGGACACTGCGTAATAGCGTCATCTCGAACAAAGTAAAAAGTGGCATGGATAATACTAAAGATCGTTTAGGTAACGTTCACGAGCATGTCTTTCATTTCGTAAAGGAGGCGAAAGGCTACTACTACGATATGGACTCCATTCGATCGAGACCGCGACAAGCGAAGGTGGTGAACGGAACGATCGTGTCTGCTACTGGGGTTTCTGGTGTTAGATATAGAAGGCAGATCGAACTTTCGACCGCGCTGAATAAGATCGAAAAGGCTTCAGCTCTTGCCTCGTTAGATGGCATGCTTTCTGACGTTGCGAAAGGTCGCATTTCTGACTTCCGAATGATCATTCGGGGGCAGCAACGGACGACCCACTCTGACAGCAGGAAGCTATCGGGGCGTGCCAAAGAACTACACGATAAGGGGTTTTATTTCCTCCGCTATCACCCAAATGGTAGCAAGCCGACCGATGTATGGGACATCATTCCCGAGGACACTCAGAGAAGGCGGTCGCACTTCGCACCATATCCGGTCGATCTTTGTCGCATTCCCATCTTGGCAACTTGCCCAGAAGCAGCTCTTGTGCTCTCCGTGGCGGACGCCCGATGCATCGACATAGCCATGTCGTTGAACGATGGGTTCGATGGCGACGTTGAACGCGTCCGCCCCGGCAACGAGGGACGGCACGCTGAGATGGCCCATCCTGTCCAGGTTCGAAACGTCGAGGACGGGTCGAGCGCCGGCCGCACGTCGAGCAGCACGTCCGGCAATTCCGTGCCACGCAACGCATAGTCCCCGTAGCGGAACGCGATGGTGGAACCGAACGGCGCCAGCCAGGAACCGTCGAGACTCGTCACGTCCTGCTCTGCCCGGCCGCCGAGAGACACCGAGTCCGCCTCGAACGGACCGACGGAAACGCCTCGCTCATCCCGTGTCGAAGTTCTGAAACTCGCGTTGAGGAGTACGGCATCCGTCGGCGCGTAGGTGACCTTGCCGTAGTACTCGTGCCGCGTGTTCGCGTAGTCCTTTGCCGCGCCATAGGCGGTGGCCTTGTTGGAACGGTCCTCGCGCGGCGCGAAGAACGAGCCGTAGAAGTAGAGTTGGGAGGGGACGATGGGGCCACCTGCCGTGACGGTGATCCACCGCTCGTCGGTCTCGGAGGTTCCCGCACCTGCCTTGCTTGCGGCCACGAGCCCCTTCGGCGCCAGTGCGTACTCGATGCTGGCTTCGAACTGGTCCGTTCCCGACCTGGCGGTGGAGTCCATGGCGAAACCGCCGCTGCGGTTGAAGCCAACAGCGCCGGCGCCGCCGCGTTCGAAGGTCACCTGGTCGATGTCGTGGCTTGAGGGCTCCGCGGACAGGGTGCCGAACATGGGCAGCGACACGTCGACGCCGTCGAAGCGGTAGGTATTGTCCTGGCCGCTCCCGCCTGCGGAGGGACCGCGTACGGCGTCCTGGGTGTACTGCACACCGGGTGCAAGTTTCACCAGGTCGCGGTAGTCGCGTTCCGAGGGCACGCTTCGAACCACATCTCCGTCGATTCCATTGGCCAGCGCTGCACGGCTGCGCAATCCGATCCGCTGGCCGACCACGACGAGTTCCTCGATTTCGGGCGTGGAGGAGGGTTCAAGTTCGACCCGCACGACGGTTGTCTGATTCAGCATCACGGCGGCGGTCACCGTGCGCTTGGCCTCACCGGGCGTTTCGAAACTCACGCGGTAGCTGCCCGGCAGCAACTGGGGCAGCGAATAGCGGCCCTCCGCGTCGGTCCTGGTCGTCCGGGCGCGTGGCATGACGTCGCTCTCCGCCGAGACCGCGATACCCTCCGCCGCGGTCGCGCCGCGCAGGGTGACGACGCCTTCTATGGCACCGGTCTGCTGCGCGGAGGCGAACGTGCCGCAAAGGAGTACGGCGAGAGAGATCAGGGTTCTTGGCATTGCGTGCCCGTTTGTTCGTCAGTTCCTGGACGGCGGTTTGAGTATGGGTGGGCAATATAGTTCCGGTGGGATCGACGGGGATTGGTTTTTCTCATGCGAATTGTCGCCGCTATCGAAATGGAGAGTTCCATTCCGCATTGACGCCCAAACGCATGGCGTGCAGGGTATGACGCTTTGCCGCCTTAAGGATCCTCGCCTGGAACTCATCCTCGTCCGTCACGGCCTACCGGAGCGCGTAGAGCTTGCGGAAGGTCGTGCAGACCCGCAATTGTCCAACATCGGGCGGGGACAGGCGCACCAGGTGGCATCGTGGCTGCGCCGCGAGACCGTCGATGCCATCTACACGAGCCCGTTACGCCGCGCCATCGAGACTGCGGAGCCGCTTGCGGAGAGCCTGGGTCTGCGTCCAATCGTTCACGAGTCGGTTGCGGAGTATGACCGCGGGGCTTCGCACTACATCCCCATGGAAGAACTGAAGCGGGAAGACTACCCCGCCTGGAAGGCGTTCGTGGATGGCGGCTATGGCGAAGAAGTGGACATGGACGAATTCTCCATGCGCGTCTCGACCGGAATGGAGGAAATCATCCGCGCCAATGCCGGACGGCGCGTCGCGGTGTTCTGCCACGGTGGGGTCGTGAACGTCTGGACTGCAAAGGTACTCGGCATGGCGCCGAGCCTGTTCATCGGCGTGGATTACGGCAGTATCAGCCGTTTCCTGTGCGCTTCCACCGGCGAACGCAATGTCCGGAGCCTGAACGAAACGGGGCACTTGGTCGCGTAGCCGCCACCGTCCTGAGCGAAGGCTCCAGATCGTTGGAAACAGCCATTGCGACGTCTACAACAAGCTATTGCGGATCAATAACTGGCGACAGTTTGATGGATTCGTCCCCAGTGAGTCGCAGTTCCAGATCGCGCAGGCGCTCCAGGCTGTAGACCTTGCGGCACGCCTCGGCGTCGACCGGCGCGTAGCCAAGCTCGGGCGGACTTCGATGTAGAACAGAAACAGGAGTCGGCACATGCAGGGCAACGCCTCCAGACCGAGTTCCCCAGCGAGCTTCTCGGTCAACGCTGTGCATGATCGGTCCTATTGTTCATGCAGCGAATTTCCTACGTGGAAAAGAGCCAATATCACCTTGAAGTTCTCACCTCTCGTGGGGACAATCCAAAGAGGCGGGCTCCTCCAAGGGAGCGCGAAATTGGGAGAATGACGTGGCTGCCTACATGGTCACCTACGACCTGTCCCAGCCCAAGCGGGACTATCCGCGTCTGTATCAGCGGATCAAGGCGATATCGGGCACTTGGGCGCACATTACGGAATCTTCTTGGGTCGTCGTAAGCACGTCCAAGTCGGCTGTTGGCATTCGAGACGATCTCGTTCAGGCCATCGACAGCGACGACTCGCTTTTCGTCGCGGAGATGACTGGCGCTGCGGCATGGACCGGACTTCCGGACGAGCGCACCGAATGGTTGAAGGCGAACCTGTGATGGACGAAACAGTGGGACGAGGCTATGCGACCCGAGAGGATATACGGCACCTCGAAGACAGGATCGGCAACCGCATCGACAAGCTCGACAGCCGGATCGATAAGTTCGATAACCGTCTTTGGATGCTTTTGGCGACAGTCTTGGTCGCGGCGGTTGCCGTGATATTCAAGGGAGTGGTGTGATACCGGCAGAACCCAACGGAAATACCGATCCAGCAGCACGCCGTCGCACAAGTGGTGACCTCTACGCCTGAAGCACATTCATTCGACATAACGGCGAGGGGACGTTCGAGCCAGCGGAACATTCGTTCCCTCGTATCTGGGGGACCACAGTTCAGCCAGAAACTCGTCGATTCCGGGATGGGTTGCGAACCGAAACACGGGTCGCCCGATCCTTTGGCTTGGCAAACCCTCCAGCATCTACCTTCCTGCTACGGTATCGACGTACTCTCGGACCAGTAGCAGATCTTCCATCGAGCCGCCCACTAGCAACGACATTGGCGTTTTTCGGTCGAGCATTGTATGCGGCTCCCGCAACCAGTCGTTTTCGGCCTGCAGGTCTCTGAAGAGGGCAGAAAGCGTGGCGCGGATTGAGAGCAAATGCGCGATTCGGTCTCCGGTATCTCTTCCTCGAAACTGCTCTCTTCCGTCGAGAACCGCGGAAACGTGATCGGCATCCGCAACGTTGAAACCAAGGAGTCCGACCGCATCGGGTGGTTCCAATTTCCAGAAATCCAATAATTTCACAATGAACTGGACTGAAGGCCTTGGTGGAGACAGACCATCCGCCAGACCGCCACCGGCGCCTCCACCGCCCCCACTTCCACCGGCGGCCACATAGGCATTGGTACGGATTCGCAAGGTCGTTACGTCCCCGCCGCCGCCAGCACCGTGATGGCGAGACCAATCGGAGTCTGCCAAGGCCATTCGAAGACTCCGGTCTCGACGATCAAGCTCTGTCCCGCCATTTGCATCGGCTACTTCCTGTGGTACGGATGAGGCCATCCCGCGAGGTGGTTAGTCTGCCCCTTCCAACCGGCAATGCAAACCTACTCACACGCAGACTCGTGTGACGAACGCGGTGCTCCAGAGTCTGAACGAGACCGGGTACCTCGTCGCGTAGCGTGGCGAATTTCCCGCATGGAAAAGGGTCGATGTCTCTAACGCATTGGCCCGGTCATGTTGGGTGCTTTCTGTCCGCGTCGCCCTGCCGGAAGCGATGTGGTACGTTCCGATGATGCAATCGAAGTCCCTGCCTGCCGATCCGGCGATCAATATCGACGTGGAAAGACCGGAGCGGAGGATTTCCGTGGTTCACGTCGATGCCTTGTACCGTCCGGTGCCGCCGGTCGAGCTTGACGACGACGGCTTTGTCTACAGGGACGGCAGGGTGTCGGAGAGCACGCCCCACGGAGAGTCGCTTGCGTACGGCTTGTACGCGGCGCAGTCGCTGCTCGCGCACCTGCCCGACGCCCTGGTGGCGAGTGACCTGGCCTTTCTGTTCGAGCGGGACAATCCTCGCGCGGTACTCTCGCCGGACCTGATGGTGGCACTCGGCGCGGGAGGACACCATCGCCTCTCCTACAAGCTGTGGGAAGAGCCGAAGGTGCCGGACTTCGCGCTGGAGGCGCTGTCGGAGAGGACGTGGCGGAGGGATGTGGAGGTCAAGCCGGGCCTGTATCTGGATCTCGGCGTGCGGGAGTTCTGGATGGTCGATCTGCTCGACAAGCTTCCCGCGCCGATCGTCGGGCGGCGCCTGAACGATGCCGGGGTCTACGAGGAGATTCCAGTCTCGCCCTCCGGCGGCACGCCGAGCCATGTGCTCGGCGCCGAGTTGTTCCTTGAGGACGAGGTGTTGCGGTTCCGCGACCTGACGACTGGCGAGGTCGTGCCTACCTACGTGGAGATCCAGCGATCGCGGAAACGAGAGCGGGAGTCGGTCCGGGCGCGTATACACCGTGAGGTTGCGGGGCGCGAGGCCGCAGAGAGAAAGGTTGCGGAGTTGGAGCGACGGCTGCAACGGTTGGAAGGGCGGCCAGGAGAATCGCCGGGCACGCCAGGAGAGCGATAGATGGCGCGAGTCGAAGTCGAGAGCGAGGTCACCGGCAAGGTCTGGAAGGTGGAAGTGGGCGTTGGCGATCGAGTCGCCGAAGGAGACGTGCTGGTCATTCTCGAATCGATGAAGATGGAGATCCCGGTCGAGAGTCCCCATGCTGGAACTGTCGCCGAGTTGCGGGTGGCAGCGGACGAACCGGTGCAGGAAGACCAGGTGGTCGCGGTCATCGCCACCTGACTGTCGTACCTCCCTAAAGAGCGCGGCGACGATGGTCGCGCCACTGTGCTTGTGTCAGCGCCATGAAATCCGTCACCCTGCGGGTGCCGTGTTTTGTTGCTGACGCGGCAAGCCCGACAGACTGCTAGACTTTTGCTTTTGCTGGCGGGAAAGACGAGTGCCCGATCTGGTCACTATCGACAGGCAGGACGGCGTGGCGGATGTCCGCCTGAATCGTCCTGAGAAGTACAACGCCCTGTCCCCGGAAATGTTCGGGGCAATCACCGAGGCGGGTGAGAGCCTGATGAATTCGGGCGATATCCGCGCCGTGGTGCTCTCCGGCAACGGTCGCGGGTTCTGCTCCGGTCTCGACTTTTCGAGTTTCTCCGCCATGGCGGACGAACCGCGACGCTCCGTCGCCGGCGCGCGAACATCCCTGTCGGAAACCCGGGGCCCGGAGAACTTCGCCCAGCGGCCCGCCCTTGTCTGGAAACGGCTGCCGATGCCGGTGATCGCTGCCATTCACGGCGTGGCCTTCGGCGGCGGTTGCCAGATTGCGCTGGGCGCGGACATTCGCATCGCGAGCGGCGACGCGCGACTCTCGATCCTGGAGATCAAGTGGGGCCTGGTGCCGGACATGTCGATCACCCAGACCTTGCGCGACCTGGTGCCGCTCGATGTCGCCAAGGAACTGATGTTCACCGGCCGCATCGTCAGCGGTGACGACGCGGCCGCGATGGGGCTGGTGACGCGTACGGCGGACGATCCGCTGGCAGAAGCCCTGGCGCTCGCCGGGGAGATCGCCTCCAGGTCGCCGCATGCGGTGCGCGCGGACAAACGCCTTCTCGAGGAGAGTTGGCGAGCCGATCCGGCACTCGGCCTCGGCCTCGAAGCCGAGTTGCAAAGGGGGCTGATCGGTACGCCGAACCAGGTCGAAGCCATCCGGGCCAATTTCGAGAATCGGGCACCCCAGTTCGACGACGCGGGCTGAAATCATGGGTTGGGAAGAGGAAGTTCAGGAAATCCACCGGCGCCGGAAGCTGGCGAAACAGCAGGGCGGCGAGGAAGGCATTGCGAAGCAGCACGCCCAGGGACGACTGACCGTTCGGGAGCGCATCGACGCGTTGCTCGATCCGGACACTTTCGAAGAACAGGGCAAGGCCACCGCCATCCCGGACTACGACGGGGACGACAAGTTCCTCGGCTTTGTGCCGGCGAACTACGTCGTCGGTTTCGGCAAGATCGAGGGTCGCCGCGTGGTCGTCGGCGGGGAGGACTTCACCCTCAAGGGCGGCTCGCCGAACGCCGCCGGATTGCGCAAGAGCGTGTACGCGGAACACCTCGCCGTGCAGTACAAGGCGCCGCTGGTGCGAATGCTCGAAGGCGGCGGCGGCAGCGTGAAGGGCGGCGGCAGGCGTGGCGGCACCGTCGGGGATCCCGTGTTCTCGGCGCCGCGTTTCCGCATCATCGCCGACGCGATGGGGCATGTGCCCATCGTCTCCGTCGCCTGCGGCGCGGTGGCGGGCTTTCCGGCGGGACGGCTGGTCGCTGCCCACTTCTCGGTCATGAGCCGGCGCACCGCGCAGGTACTGATCGGTGGACCCGCGCTCGTCGAGCGCGCGCTCGGGGTTTCGATGACGAAGGACGAACTCGGCGGCGCCCAGGTGCATGCCAGGAGCGGCGTCGTGGACAACCTTGCGGAGGATGAGCGCGACGCGTTCGCCCAGGCGAGACGGTTCCTGGGCTACCTGCCCTCGAGTGTCGACCAGCGTGCCCCGAGAACGGCAACCGATGACAACCCCGAACGGATGGAGGAAGAACTTCTTCACGCCGTGCCGAGGAATGCGCGGACGGGCTTCGACATGCGCGCCATCGTGCGCATGGTCATGGATGTCGACTCGTTCTTCGAGATCGGCGCGACCTACGGCCGCAGCCAGATTGCCGGCTTCGCGCGGCTGGACGGTCAACCGGTAGGCATCCTGGCGAACGACTGCATGGTCTACGCCGGGGCGATGACGGCGGAGGCGGCGCAGAAGTACCGCCGTTTCGTCGAGATGTGCGATACGTTCCACTTGCCCATCGTCAACTTCGTCGATCAACCCGGGTTCATGATCGGCCCGGAGGCCGAGCGCAAGGGCACGATCCGCTACGGCATGGCGGCTGTGTGCGCGGCGGTACAGGCCAGGGTGCCGTGGGCTTCGATACAGGTGCACAAGGGATTCGGCGTGGCGACCGCGGCGCACTACGGCCCGGACGCGTATGTACTTTCCTGGCCGTCGGTCGAGACCGGGGCGCTGCCGGTGGAGGGCGGCGTCGCCGTGGCGTTCCATCGCGAGATCGAGGCAGCCGATGATCCCGAGGCCAGGCGGCGCGAACTGGAGGAACAGTTGCGCGCCGGGCGGTCCCCGTTTCCCAGGGCGGAGTCCTTCGCCGTGCACGAACTCATCGATCCTCGCGAAACGCGGCCGGCGCTGTGCCGATGGATCGACTGGATACAGCCGCTGCTGGACGACCTGACCGGTCCGACGTCGTTTCCCGTGAGGCCCTGACTCCATGGCCGCGGCCATCATCCTTTCAGTGATCCTGAGCTTCCTCCTGGCCGCCGCGGTGTGGCTGACGCTTGGACCGCGCTTCAAGCTCGATGAAGACGCGCGGCAGAACGAGATACTGAACGTAGCGGTCTACTTCGGAATCGCCTTTCCCTTCTGTTTCGCGATCGTCTTTTTCGTCATCGAAAGGCTCTAGGAGCGGTCCACCCCGGCGGTTTGCCCAAGACCACTCTCCGAGAGACAATATGAACGTATCGCATGATGAAATGGTTGTATCTTGAGCCATGTTCATATCGAGTTTCGACCTGCGGCACCTTCGCACGCTGACCGCCCTGCGGGACACCGGCAGCCTGGTTGAGGCGTCGGAGCGTGTCTTTCTGACGCAATCGGCGCTCTCCCACCAGATCAAGGCGCTGGAGACGCGGATGGGGTGCCCGCTGTTCGTCCGCAAGACAAAGCCGGTGCGGTTCACTCCCGCCGGAAGGCGGCTGCTCGAGCTGGCGGACGAAGTGTTGCCCCTGGTGCATGCGGCGTCGAGGGACATCGGGCTTTACGCGAGTGGCGAGTCGGGCAGGCTGCATCTGGCCATCGAGTGCCATAGCTGCTTCGAATGGTTGTTGCCGGCCATTGATAAGTTCCGCGATCAGCGGCCGGAGGTGGACCTCGACATCGCCAGCGGCTTCAGTTTCGATCCGCTGCCCGCCCTGGCCCGGGGAGACCTGGACCTCGTCGTGACGGCCGATCCCAACGACGACGCCACGCTCGCGTACGCGCCGCTGTTCGGCTACGAGGCACACCTGGCCGTAGCCTCGAGCCATCCGCTCGCGGCGAGGGAGGTGATCACGCCGCAGGACCTCGCCGGCGAGACTCTCATCACCTACCCGGTCGAGCGTTCGCGCATGGACATCTTCAAGCGCTTCCTCGATCCAGCCGGTGTCGAGCCTGCCCGCATGCGGAGCGCCGAGTTGACCGCGATGATGGTGCAGCTCGTCGCCACCGGGCGCGGCGTGGCTTGCCTGCCCAACTGGGCCCTGCACGAATACGTCTCGCGGGGTTACGTCGTCGGCAAGTCGCTCGGCCAGGAGGGCATTTGGCCGAACCTTTACGCCGCCGTGCGCGCGGTGCAGCGGGATGTGAGCTTCATCGCAGAGTTTATCCGTACGGCCAAGTCGACGTGCTTCAGTAATCTGGTGGGCATCGTTCCGGCGGATGAGGACATGCAGGCCGCAGGCCCGTAAGCCTGGAGGGCGGATCCGTTCTTCAGGGTACGAGCACGGCCTCCAGCCATTCACCGTTCTTCGCCGCATACCGGCGCCGATCATGTGGTGCGTCGCCGCCACTGAGGTCCAGGCGCTCGATTTCAAGGGGCTGGAACACGTAACCGAGGGCGCTGTCCGGCGCGATCAGGGGTTGGTCCCGGGACTGGGACCCGACGGCATCGATCAATGCCTCGCGCGATGCAATCTCGCTGCTCTGCGGGTGCGTTTCGTAGACCCAGTCCATGTGCTTCGGTATTTCCGGCCGCATCTGCCAGGCTTCGCGGACGACGGCGGGTTCGATGGGATCGAGTGTGCAGCGCAGGCGGTATTGCACCATGACGCTGGGCAGATAGATCAGAACGGCGATGCTGGTGGAGTTCGAGAACTCGCCGACCTTGGGCGAGCTGGCGTTGACAAAGATGCCGAGGGCGGGACTTTCGAGCTTCGACGCCGGCGCCCTCCGGGTGTCCGGGTCCAGTTCGCGCACCACCAGCACACGGGCAGACGGTTCGCCGCCCGGGGTAACCGTCGAGACGATGCAGAGTTCAGCCCAGGGGTCCTGCTTCTCCCGAGCCTGACGCCGATCCTCGTCGAGCTTGCCAAGCGGATTCACCGGGCGAGCGGCCCCTCGTCAGTGCTTCCAAGGAAGTACGTATATGGTTCGCCCCGCTTTGCCAAGTGAAGGGAAGAAGACAGCCGGTTCAGTTGCTCACGTATATCCGGCCTCTGATTCGGGAGTCCTCGAACTCCCGGGCCCCGATGGATTCCGCACACGCCCGCCCCATCGCCTCCGCGGTCTCGAAGACCCGGGTACTTCCTCAGGCTTGCATGGAAGTACGCCTCCGGCGACGGGGGAAACGCCGGCACTTCCTTACG